>JAGGWU010000152.1 GCA_021163465.1 Candidatus Bipolaricaulota bacterium | reverse complement strand
GGTTGTAGTAGTCGGCCACGGCGGTGAAGACTTCCCCGGAACGGCTCAAGGGGAGCCGGAAGGTGAAGGTGAAACTCTGGCCCGCCGAAAGGCCCGTGATGTAGCCCTGCTGGTAGCCGGCCTCGCCGGAGAGGCGCACGTAGAAAGCTCCTGCCCGGGCCCCACCGATGTTCCGGACCACCACCTGGAAGGTGAGGGTGTCACCTACCGTTGGGGAACTGGGGGTGTAGGTGATGGACTCGACGATGAGGTCCGGTCTGGCAACCGTGCGGATCGTGAACTCCCGCCGGAAGAGGCCGGCGTTCTGGGTGGAGAGCTCAACGGCGTAGGTGCCCGGAGGCACCTGGCTGCCGGTGTTGTCCCGCTGGTTCCAGGCCCAGACCTTTGTCTCCCCCGGGGCCACCACGGTGAGCACCATGGCGGCCATGGGCCGGTAGACCACCCGTCCGGAGGCGTCCCTTATGACCCAGGGGGCGGTGTTGGGAAGCGTGATGGGCACCGTGCCGGTGTTCTCGAAGGTGATCCTCACGGTCTCCCCAGGGGCATAGCTCGATTTGTCAGTGGTGAGCCGTCCCTTAGGCGTGGGGGCCGCTTGTATCGTCGCCGTCGCGGTATCGGAATCGGTGCGTCCGTAGCGATCGCGGACCACAAGCCGCACGGTGTAGCTCCCGGGAGCGGTGTAAGCATGTTGCACCACCGCCCCGGATCCCGTGGTCCCGTCGCCGAAATCCCAGGTGTAGGAGACGATGTCACCGACGGAACCTCGGCCGTCGAAGGTAATGGGCTGGCCCACGGTCCCCGCGTAGGGGCCTCCGGCATCGGCCCTGAGGGCGGGATAGCCCCCGCTCACCGTCACCGAGCGGGAGTTATTGCTTTCGTCCACCTCGTCCACTGCCCCGTCCGGATCCGCCACCGCAGTGAAGGTCACGGAGGGTGCCGAGAGGACCGCGGTGAAGGTCAGAGTATGGGTACTGCCCGCGGCCAGGCCAGGCACGTTCCTGCGCTGTACGCCCCCGTCGCGCAACTCCACCGCGAAGCTGCCGGCGTCCCCGGGGCCAGCGTTCCGCACCACCACGGTGAAGGTGAGGGTATCCCCGACCCGGGGAGATGTCGGGGTGTAAGTGAGGGTTTGGATCACGAGATCCGGCTTGGGGGCGGCGAGAAGCGAGAGCTCCAGCCTCCCGGCACCGTAGGTGTTGGAATCCCCCATGGGAACACAGTAAGAAAGGAGCTTCGCCCGCAGGGCAGAAAACCCCAACGAGGGATCCCGGGAAAGGAGTAGGGCCGCGGCGCCAGCTGCGTGTGGCGCGGCGGCGGAGGTACCCTGGAAGGTGGTGTAATAGGGGCTCACCCCCGTGGACACGTTGTCCGGAGCCACGAGATCCGGCTTGGTACGACCGTCGTTGGTCGGCCCCCGGGAGGAGTAATCCTCGGCGGGACCGGTGGTGTAACGCCCCCAGTCCACCGCCCCCACCGTGAGGGCCTCGGCGGCATTGGCCGGGGCCGGAAGGGAACTCGAGCTGACATGCGGGTCCAGGTGTTGGTAGATGGAGAAGAGCTCCAGGCGCCGGGGGCTCCCGGATGATTTCTGGATCTTCACCGTATAGGTACCGGAGACGGAGGCGGTGTAGGTAATCTGCTCCGTAGGTTCCTCGCTTCCGGCCTGGGTCTTGGTGGAGGAGGCCACAAGCGACCCGTTCGGACCGTACAGGAAGAGGTCGTAATCGTCGGCGGTGGTCGGCCAGCCATCCCAGGTGAGGTAGAGGACGATCGGATCCCCCGAGGAGGCGGTGAGGTGGATCTCCGTGTCCAGCCAGCCGTCGCCGTCCGTGTCGGTGAAGTTCCCCTCCCAATGGTTGAGTGCGTCGTTCCCTGCGGCCTGTACCCAGAGGATCCCTGCGGATGTGGCCCGCCGGACGATGTCGGCGATGGTCCCCGTGCCATCGTAGAAGTTGGTGTTGTACCAGCCCAGGGAGTGATTGATGATCTTGATCCCCTGCTGGATACAGTAGGTAACGGCGTTATCCAGGTCAACCTCGTCCCCGATCTTGATGAGGTAGAGCTTGGCCCCGGGGGCGACATCGTGGACGATCTCCGCCACCGCGGTCCCGTGGGAATAGCCGGACTCGATCCCGGTGCCCGTGAAGTCCTTGGTGACCACATCCGCCGGGAGATCTCCCCGAGCCTGGGAGGCGGAAAGCCCCACGAACCCGAGATCGATGATCCCGATCTTCACGCCGGCTCCCGTGATCCCAGCCGCGTGGTAGATATCGGCCTTGATAGCCGCCACCCCCTGCGAGGTCACCCCCAGGGGGACCGGCTTGTACGGCAGCCGCACGATGGCCTTCCCTGCCATCTGCTTGAGGAAGGACTCCAGTTGCCCCAGGGGGACAACGACCTTCTGAAGGCCTAAAGAGGAGGTCACAGCCTCCCTGGCCCCAGCGGAAAGGGGGGAGACTGAGGCCAAGGGCTTTATCACCACCGTGACCTCGGACCGCTGCACCGAAAGCGGCACCCCCAACATCCGGGCCACCTTGGCCACCGCCTCCCGGGTGGCCGAGGCCATGTAAGCCAGGGGGGCTGCCTTCCCCGTGGCCCCTGCCTGTTTCAGGGCCGATACCAAAAGCTCCAGGGCCCCATCCACCCCGGGGAGGTTCTCCTCGGGTTTTTTTGTCAGGGTGATGGGCCCGATGGAGAGAGAAAGCTGGGGGAGCTTGAGCTTCGGGGTGACGGCCTGCGGTGCCGGCCCACCAGGGGCCAGGACCTCGAGGAAAGCCAGGGCCGCTCGCAGATCGCCATGGACCGGGACCGCGGCCAAAGCGTCCCCCCGCCAGGGGAGGCGCACCCCCACCGTCTTCCTCCCCGCCACCACGGGGGAAAGGCCTACCCCTCGGAGCTCCCCGACATAGGGGG
>JAGGWU010000179.1 GCA_021163465.1 Candidatus Bipolaricaulota bacterium | reverse complement strand
TATGGCCGGGCGGAGGACATAGCGGCGCTGGACTGGGATGAGGTCCGAAAGCTCCTCCCGGAATTGGATCTCCCCCTGAGGTCCGCCGCCTCTGGGAGAGCTTTTTCGCCGAGGAAGAGGGATGAAGAAACGCCGACCCCCAAGGCCCGGTTCCATGGGCTTGCGTTGAAGAAGAGGATAAGAGCGGGAGTGGGTATTATGAGGCGAAGGCTGACCGAGGATTTTCTATCCATATGGGAACCTCGTCTCCCGGCGATCAGAGATCCCATGAATACCCTACCTCCGCCGGAGGAGGTGATGGACGAGTTAAGGTGCTCGTAGAACGCTGGAATGATATAGAATTAAGAGGGGGATAACCATGAAGATTCCTGGGCTCGATCGGATCACGTTTGACCCCCGGATCATGGGCGGCAAGGCCTGTATCCGCGGGATGCGGATCACCGTCTCGCTGATCTTGAACTTGATAGCCAATGGCATGACCCAAGAGGAGATCCTGAAAGCCTACCCCTATTTGGAGCCGGAGGATATTCAGCAAGCGCTGAAATACGCCGCTTGGCTGGCTGAAGAGCGGGTCTATGAACTGGTCGGGGAGAAGGAGTGAAGTTCTTAGCCGACATGGGGATCTCTCCCGTCACGGTGCGGTGGTTGCGTAGCCGGGGGCATGACGCCGTGCACTTGCATGAACGTGGCTGGGATAGGCTCTCCGACCCCGAGATCCTGGAGAAGGCCCGTAATGAAGGAAGGGTATTGCTCACCCATGATCTGGATTTCGGCCAACTGCTTGCCCTCAGCGAGGCCGCATCCCCGAGCGTGATCGTCTTCCGCTTGGCCGATATGCGCCCCGAATCCGTGAACCGCCATCTGGATTTAGTCTTACAACGTGCCGCGGATGAGTTGGAACGAGGGGCGATTATCTCAGTACGGGAAAACCAGATCCGCGTGCGGTCACTACCGATTTGAGTTTTTGTGACGATGGTAAAAAGTGCGGAGGGCCCATGGAACGAAGGCTGATTGAGGATTTTTTGCCCATAAGGGAGCTTTCCGAAGAGGCGCGGCGGGAGAAGGCGATCCGCCACGGGCACATCTCCACATTGCACGTGTGGTGGGCTAGGCGCCCCCTGGTGGTATCCCGGGCCGCCGTGTTCGGGGCCCTCGTTCCCGCGCCGGAAAGCGATGAAGAACGGAAAGAATTGAAGGAGTTCGTGATCAAACTCTGCAAGTGGGAGACCCGGGATGACGAGCGCATGGAACACCCCGAGCTCAAGCGGGCGCGGCAGATGATCCGGCGCGCCAACGGAGGGGAAGCCCCCAAGGTCCTCGATCCCATGGCCGGCGGCGGCTCGATTCCCCTTGAAGCTCTACGATTGGGGTGCGAGGCCCACGCCATCGAGTACAACCCCGTGGCCTATCTCATCCTCAAGGCGACCTTGGAGTATCCGCAGAAGTACGGAAAGCGCCTCGCCCAAGACGTCCGCCGTTGGGGCGAGTGGGTGCTGGAGAGGGCGAGGGAGGAGCTTTCCGAGTTCTACCCCCCGGGGCCGAACGGCGAGACGGTGGTGGCCTACATCTGGAGCCGGACGGTGAAGTGCCCGTCCCCTGCCTGCGGCGCGGAGATCCCCCTTTTCCGCCAGTTCTGGCTTGCCAGAAAGGCCAAGAAGAAGGTGGCATTGCGGCCCGTGGTCAAGGGCAAGGAGATCGAGTTCGAGATCCTGCGGGGGGAGGAGCTGGAGGAGGCGATGCGGGAGGGCTTCGACCCCTCCCGGGGGACTGTCAGGCGGGCCAACGCCGTCTGCCCCGTCTGCGGCGCGACAGTAAAGGCGGAGTACATCCGTGTGGAGGCCGAGGCACATCATTTGGGCCACCGCTTGGTGGCTTTGGTCACCACTAGGGGCCGGGGCTCTGGCCGCAACTACTGGATCGCACGGGAAGAAGATTGGCTTGCTTTTGAGAATGCGGCTAAACGGCTAGAGGAGCTAAAACGGGGACCCTCGCCTTGGCCTAATGGATTGGCACTTGTACCTAATGAGCCTTCTCCAGGCACTATCGGGCAGGGGGCTTCGATTCGACCAACTTATGGCCTGACCCAGTGGGGTAACTACTTCAACCCCCGGCAGGCGCTGGCGCTGGTGACCTTCGGGAAGTGGGTCCGGGAGGCCCATAAGGAGATCCTGCGGGAAACCGGCGACCCGGACTACGCCAAGGCCGTGACAACGTATTTGGCGTTTGCTCTAGATTTCTTGCTGAACAATACCTCTGTGTTATGCAGCTGGCATGTAACTGGAGAGAAAATGAGAAGCACATTTGCCGGGCATCACTTGCACATGACGTGGGATTATGCGGAAGTAAATCCCTTCAGCGAAACGACCGGAAACTGGAAGGCCGGCATAAGTTGGGTTTCAAAGGTGGTAGAGATGGAAGGGGCAAACATCAATAGCAAAAACTCGGCAACGTGTCTCGGTTCCTCAGTCACACTGTCCTATAGTAGTTCCTCTCTCGACGCCGTCGTCGTCGATCCGCCCTATTACGACAACGTGCCCTACGCCGATCTCTCGGACTTCTTCTACGTATGGCTAAAGCGCACCGTGGGCGATCTCTATCCCGAGGCGTTTAAGACCGAGCTCACCCCCAAGGACGAGGAGATCGTCCACAACCCCGCCCGCTGGGGCGGCGGGAAAGAGGGCGAGGAGATCTCTAAGAAGCACTTCGAGCGCCTCCTCACCCAGGCGTTCCGCGAAATCCACCGCGTGCTGAAGCCCGAGGGGATCGCCGTGATCATGTTCACCCACCGCTCCACCGCCGCCTGGGAGAAGCTCATCGAGAGTCTCCTTTCCGCCGGGCTCTACCCCACCGCCTCCTGGCCAGTTCACACCGAGATGGAGGCCTCCACCCATACCCGCGAGAAAGGTTCCATCCGCTCCACCATCCTCCTCGCCTGCTGCAAACGCCCCGCCGGAAAGGCAGCTACCGGCTGGTACCACGAGATAAGGCCGGAAATGGAGGAGCACCTGCGCCGGCGCCTGGAGGAGTTCTGGCGCGCCGGGATCCACGGGGCGGACTTCTTCGTCGCCGGGATCGGGCCCGCCCTGGAGGTCTTCGGCAAATACGGGCGGGTGCTAACCCCGGCCGGGGAGGAGGTCACCGTGGGGCGCTTCCTGGACGAGGTCCGGGCCCTGGTGGCCGACTACGCCCTGGAACGCTTGTTCCAAGATGGCGTGGGCGAGGTGGACCCGCCCACCCGGTTCTACCTCCTCTGGCGTTGGGCGTTCGGTTCGGGGGAGGTGCTCTTCGACGAGGCCAGAAAGCTCGCCCTCGCCGAAGGGGCGGAGATCGACGAGCTCGTGCGCACGGGCCTGGCGCGCAAGAACAAGGACAAAGTCAGGGTCCTCGGTGCCCTGGAGCGGGACGAGCGCAGCCTCTCCCGGGAGATCGGCGGGATCTATCCCCTCGTCAACGCCCTCCAGACGGCGCTCCGGCTCTGGCATAGGGGCGATACCGAGGGCATCCGCGGCTTCTTGGACGAGCGGGGGCTCGCGAGGAGCGAGACCTTCTGGAGGCTGGCTCAAGCCCTTCGCGAGGTCCTCCCCGATGGCGACGAGGAGCGCACGCTCCTCGACCAGTTCCTCCCCACCCGGGCGAGGATCGAGGGGGACCTGAGGCTGTTATAGTTAGATGATGACGAAAAAGAGGTCTCTGGAAAAAGTGCAGCCGTTACTCGAAGAGTTCAAACGAGAGCTTAGGAGGATCTACGGCTCCCGGCTCAAGCGGCTCATCGTGTACGGCTCCTACGCCCGGGGAGAGGCGAGTGAGGGTTCGGACCTAGATCTCCTCGTGGTCCTGGACCGGGTGGACGATCCACTGGCCGAACGCGAGGGGCTCTCCGATGTGATCCTCGATCTTTCGCTTCGATACGGGATAGTGGTTTCCGTGCTCGTAGCTTC
The DNA here is from genome assembly GCA_021163465.1 of Candidatus Bipolaricaulota bacterium. Lineage (GTDB taxonomy): Bacteria > Bipolaricaulota > Bipolaricaulia > Bipolaricaulales > Bipolaricaulaceae > UBA3571. Next base: position 8,241 of record JAGGWU010000179.1, on the reverse strand, counting down.
CGAGGCTTCGCTGGAGAGGCCGAGCCCCCTTTTCCTGAACCTCAAACGGGAGGGGATCACCGTTTGATGGCCGCCACGATGCCCGAAATGGAGGGACTTTGGCGCAAGGCCCTCCAGAGCCTTGAGGCGGCAAAAGTCCTTCGTGAGCCCCGGACTCCTCCCCAAACATCTCCACTTCTCGATGCCTTCGACCTGCGGGTGATGGGAGATTACGGTTCCCCGGGTATCATCGGTGAGGAGGATTGAGGGGATGGCGAGAAAGGTCGATCTTCCGCGGGTTTGGGAGGTGGCGGTGCCACACCGGGATATCTTCGCCGGGGACCTGGATCCGGCCAGGTTCGCCATCTCCCTGAACGCGGTGGACCTCGGACAAGGTGACAGGGACTACGTGGAGCCGGATCGGTTCTTCGAGAAGACCTTCATGACCCGGAGCCTAAAGGCGCTCCTTTCGGGAGTGCTCGCGCGGCTCTTGGGGAGCGCCGAGGGAGTGGCGGTCCGGCACCTCCAAACCCCCTTCGGCGGCGGGAAGACCCACACCCTCACCGCCCTCTATCACCTGGCGAAGCATCCGGATGTCGCTTTCGAAAAACTTCCGGAGCTATTCCAAGAGTTGGGCGTGGATGCCCCGCCGCCCCGGATGAACGTAGCGGTGCTCGATGGAGTGGCCCTCGATCCCCAGGGGAGGCGTGTCCCCGAAGGATTCGAGATAAAGACCCTCTGGGGTGAGCTCGCCTATCGCCTCGACGGCGAAAAACTCTACCGGCGCATTCAGGGCGCCGATGGAAAGCGGACGCCCCCCGGCGCCCAAGCCCTGGCAGAAGTCCTCGAGGAGGCCGCGCCGGCGTTGATCCTGGTGGACGAGTTCGTGGCGTACCTCGTGAAGGCCCGGGGGATCCGGGTGGGGGACAGCAACCTCGCCGAACAGTCGCTCGTCTTCTTGCAGGAGCTCGCCACGGCGGTAAGCGGCGTTTCCCGGGTGGCGTTGGTGGCCACCCTGCCCCAGTCCTCCCTGGAGGTCGCCGTCACCCGGGAGGAGGAAGCCCAGAGGCTCCTGGACAGGGCGATGCATATCCTGGGGAGACAGAACCTGATCGAGACCCCGGTGGCGGCCGACGAGATCTTCGGCGTCCTGCGCAAGCGGCTCTTCAGCCATTGGGGGGATGAGAAAACGGCGGAGAAGGTGGCGAGGGCTTTCCGCAAGTACTACACCGACCACGCGGGCTATTTCCCCGAAGAGGTCCAGGAGAAGCGTTACGAAGAAAGGATCGTCCAAGCCTATCCGTTTCATCCGGAGTTCATCGATATCCTCCAGTACCGTTGGGGACCGCACCCTCGCTTCCAGCGCACCCGTGGGGCTTTGCGGACGTTGGCGTTCGTGATCCGGGACCTGTGGCAAAAGCGTCCCGGCTCGGCCTATCTGATCCAGCCCTGGGCGGTGGACCTCTCCGACCGACCGCTGCGGGGCTGGATAACGGAGCTCCCCGGCTCGGAATACGAAACTGTGATCACCGGCGACATCCTCGATAAAGGCCGGGCCTTGGAGCGGGAGCTGAAGGGCGACTATTACAAAGAATCCCTTGCCACCGGTGCGGCTACGGCCGTACTCCTCTACACCATCTCTGCCTCGCCCGAAGAGAGCGGGGCAACCGAGGAACGGGTTCGTCTAGCAGTTCTCCGCCCCCGGCTCAATCCGGCCATGATCGCCGAGGTCCTCAGCAGGATGCGGGATCAGTTCTGGTACCTAGTTTACCGGGACCGCAAATATCGTTTCCAAACGAAGCCGAACCTCAACAAGATGCTCCGGGACTTCGAGATGGCCGTGGAGGAAGAAGAGATCGAAAAGGAGATTGGCTCCCAACTCGAAGCTGTGGCCGGTCAACGCCGGACGGGGTTCCGTGTCTTCATAGCACCCCGGGATAGCCGGGCGGTAGAGGACAGGCCGGAGCCCGCTTTGGTCCTGGCCCCCTGGAACATCGAGGATCTCCACGCCTGGATGCTGGAGGTGTTGAGATACCGGGGGGACGGTGTGCGAAACTACCGCAACGCCCTCGTGTTCGTGGTCCCCGAGAAGGGCTTGATCTCCGAAGCCAGGGCCAAGGCGCGGCGCCTCTTGGCGCTCAAAAACCTGAAGAACTCCAGGGACTTCCGGACCCTGGAAGCGGAGGAACAAAAGGAAGTGGACCGGCGTATCGCGGAACAACAGGAAAAACTACGACAAGTGATCCGTCGCGCCTATGTCCATGTCTTCCGTCCACGTCCTCCCCAGGATCTCGCCGAGGTCCATACACGACAGCGGGAACTGGCAAGGGCAAGGACCATCGCCGAATACGCTTGGGAGGTTCTGAAGGCGGAAGGGAAACTACTCGAAAAGATGGCCCCGGCGTTCCTATTAGAGAAAGTTTGGACCGAGAGAGGGGAAGGAGAACTTCCTTACCAAAGGCTCTGGGAAACCTTCTGGCAGCAGCCCGGTTTACCCTTGCTCTCTTCCGAGGAGGTGTTGCGCCGGGCAATAGCGGAGGGCCAAGAACAGGGCCTCTTCGGCGTGGTAGCGGAAGATGCCGAAGCGGCAAGGAGGAAAGCGGTTCCAGGGGAAGAGATCGCCACCGTGTCCCCGAAAAAGATCTCGCTTGTCACCACGGATAAGTTGAAGGAGATCACCAAGGCGCCTCCTGAAAAAGAAGGGGCACCCCCGGCACCCACAGGACCTCGGGGGCCCAGGGTCCTCCGTTGCACTTCTGATTTGAAGAATCTATACCCGTTCCGGGAGTTGCTGAGCAAGCTCCAAGGCCTTAAGGGACGGTTCGTACTGGAAGTGGCGGTAGAAGGGGAACTCACCGCGCAAAAACGGCGCGAGATCGAGGAGCTATTGCGCGATTACCACGTGAACTACGAGCTCAAAGAGGAATAGCGGGGCTTACGTCACAACCCCAAATAGGCGGCTTTGACCTCGGCGTTTTCCCGGAGCTCCGCCGCTGTCCCCTCCAGGGCGATGCGCCCGTTCTTGAGGACGTAACCCCGGTCCACAACCTGTAAGGCCTCTCGTGCGTTCTGCTCCGCCAAAAGGACGCTCATGCCGCGCTCTTCCCGCAACCGCACGAGGGTCCCCAGGATCTCGGGGATGAGCTTCGGCATGAGCCCCATGGAAACCTCGTCCACCAAAAGCAACCTGGGCGAGGCCATGAGGGCCCGCCCGATGGCGAGCATCTGCCGCTCCCCGCCGGATAGGGTCCCCGCCCGCTGCCCAAGCCTCTCCTTCAACACCGGGAAGAGAGAGAAGACAAGCTCCAGGTTCTCGGAAAGTTCCTCCCCGCGCCCGATGGTGTAGCCCCCGAGGCGCAGGTTCTGCTCCACGGAAAGATCGGGAAAGATCCGTCCCCCCTCGGGGACCAACGCGATCCCCAACCTCACCCTCTCCCAGGAGGGGAACCGGGTTATCTCCCTCCCGCGGAAGGAGATCGCCCCGCCCCGCGGCTCCACCAGCCCCATGAGGGCGGAAAGGAGCGAGGATTTACCCGCCCCATTGGCCCCGATCACCGCCACCAGCTCCCGCTCCCCTACCCCGAGGCTTACCCCATCCAGGGCCACGATCTTCCCGTAGGCCACCCGCAGCCCCTCAACCCGCAGCATCGGCGCTCCCGAGATAAGCCTCGATCACCGCCGGATCGTGGGCCACCTCCTCCGGCGTCCCTTCGGCGATCACCCGTCCGTGATCCAGCACGGTGATGACCCCGCAGATGTCCATCACGAAGGTCATGCGGTGCTCCACCAGGATGACGGTGATTCCCCGTTCGACCAGCCCCCGCACGAGCCCTTTTAGCCCCACGATCTCCTCCTCGGTGAGCCCGGCCGCCGGCTCGTCCAAAAGCATCAGCTCGGGCTCCAACGCCATGGCCCGGGCGATCTCCAGCCTCCGCTGGTATCCGATGGGAAGCGTTCCCGCCGGGAGGTGCGCCCGGTCCGCGAGGCCCACTTCCTCCAGGATCTCCATGGCGTGCCGCCGCTCCGAAGCATAGGGGAGGAAGGGGCCGATGCCCCCGTAATGGCGGTGCCCCCAGGCGACCAGCACGTTCTCCAACACCGAGAGTTCCGTGAACGGGCGCACGATCTGGAAGGTGCGGGCGATGCCCAGGTAAACGATCCGGTGCGGCGGGAGGCCGTCGATGCGCCTGCCTTTGAAGGTGACCTTCCCCTCCGTGGGGCGCAGGTACCCGGTGATCAGGTTGAAGAGCGTGGTCTTGCCCGCGCCGTTGGGCCCGATGATGCCGTGGATCTCGCCCCGGTGGACCGTAAGGTCCACGTGGTCCACCGCTCGTAGGCCCCCGAAGTCCTTGGTAAGCCCTTCAGTTACCAGGAGCTCTTCCGAACCCATACCGCACCGCCTTCCACGCCCGCTGGAACCCCACGTGGAGGATACTCCCCTTCCCCAGAAGGCCCATGGGTTGGAACACCATCATGATGGCCAGCACTGCCCCCGAGATGAGCATCCGATAGTCCTGGATGACCCGCAACGCCTCCGGCAGGACTTGCAACAGGAACGCGCCGAATATCGCCCCCCGGATGGTCCCCAGTCCCCCCAGGACCAACATGGCCAAGATGTCGATGGAGCGGTCGAACCCGAAATTTTCCGGAAAGACAGAGCCTACGTAATGGGCCCACAGTGCTCCTGCGATCCCGGCATAGGCGGAGCTTATGGCGAAGGCGTAGATCTTGAATTTGGCCACGTTTATCCCCATGGCCTTGGCCGCCGTCTCGTCCTCGCCGGCGGCCTCCATGGCCAGCCTCCCCCAGGTGCGGGAGAAGTAGAGGCTCGTTAGGACCGCGAGGACCACAAAAACAAGCGTGAGCCCGAAGTAACCGACGGTTCCCAGGGGCCTCCCGAAGAAGGTGGGGCTGGGGATGTTGACGATCCCCATGGAGCCACCGAAGAAGGGAAAATACCTGAATACCGCCCCGACGATGAAGTTCAGGCCGATGGTGGAAAGCACCAAGAAGTCGTGGGAGACCCGGAGGCTGGGAAGGCCCAAAAACACCCCCACCACGGTGGTGATCACCACCACACACGGAAGGGCGGCCCAGAAGCTCAACCCAGCCTTGGTGGCCAGGATCGCCGCGGCATAGGCCCCGATCCCGAAGAAGGCAGCGTGCCCCAGCGAGACCTGCTTGGCGTAGCCGGTGAGGATGTTGAGGCTCAAGGTTAGGATCATGAAGATCCCCGTGAACGTCCCCACGGTGAGGAGGTACCCCAACGTCATCTCACAGCCTCCCGAAGAGACCTTTCGGCCGGAACATGAGGACGAAGATCAAGAGCAAGAAGGCGATGGCGTCGCGGGGGAACTCGAACCACTCCAGCGACCCCAGAAACGTCTCCACCAATGCCAAGAGCAACCCCGCGATGACGCTTCCCCGGATGCTCCCGAATCCTCCCAGTACCACCACCACGAACGCCTTGTAGGCCACCACGTTCCCCATGGTGGGGTAGACCTCGTTGCGGTAGAAGGCCATGAGGATCCCGGCGGCCCCGGCCAGGGCCGAACCCAGGAGGAAGTTCAGGGCCACGGCCCGGTCCACCGGCACCCCCACCGCCCCGGCCATGGCGAGGTCCTGGGAGCAGGCCTGCCAGGCGAGCCCCACCTTGGTGCGGTTGAATACGAAATACAACACTAACAAAAAAACCGCCGTAAGGGCGATGATGAGGAGCTGTTTCGGCGTGATGACGAAATAGGGCGTGATCACCATGGGAAACGCAAGCTTCGCCGGAAACGCGTGTTGATAAGGGCCGAAGACGAGCCGGTAGAACTCGTTCATGGCGGCAAATATCCCGATGCTCACGATCAAAGGCACGATCCGGGAGCGCCGCAGGATGTAGTAGTAGACGCCTCGATAGATCAGGACCCCGGCCAGGCCGGAGGCCACCATGCCCGCAATCAGCGCGACCCAGAAGTTGTGGGTGAGGTGGGTGACCACGAGGAGCCCCACGTAGGCCCCCAGGGTGTAGATCCCCGCGTGGGCGACATGGAGGATCTTGAGGATCCCGTAGACCATGGTGAGCCCGATGGCGATGAGGGCGTAACTCGAACCCAGGACCAGCGCGAAGACCAGTTGTTGTAAAAACTCCATGGCCTACGGGATCCCCTTCCCCGTGATGGGTGATGAGTGATGCGTAATGTGTAAAAGGCCCATTTCACCGATCACTCATCACCCATCACTCATCACCCCTTTACAGTTCCGGCGGGATGATGATCTCCGGCTCGGTGAAGGTGTGGAAGGAGCGGAAGGCACCTTCCCTCACGATCTGTACCTCCACCGGGCGGATGGCCTCCCGGCCCAGGAACGCGTAGAAGGGGCCGGTCACCACGTCGTACATGTGGCGGATGTCGTTTATGGCCTTGGCAATGGCCTCGGCATCGGTCCCGGCCACCGCGATGGCGTAGGCCGCCACCTTGACCGCGTCGAAGGCGGAGGCCGCCACCATGTCCGCCGGGTGTCCAGCCCGCTTCTCGTACTCGGCGAGGAACTTCTGGACGATCTCCCTGTCGGAATCGCGGTTCAAGTCGGTGACGATGATCACGCCCTCAGCGGCCTCACCCGCCAGCTCGATGAACTTGGGGGAGTCATACCCCTCCTGGCCGAGGATGGTGGCCTCGATCCCAAGCTCCCGGGCCTGGGAGACGATGCTCGCTGCCTCACCGTAGTAGCCGGTAGCCCAGATGAGGTCCGGATTCTTCAATTTGACCTGGGCGAGCATCGCCCGGAACTCCCGCTCCCCCAACGGGAACTTCTTCTCGAACACGATCTCGGCCCCGAGCTCCTTGGCGGTCTTCACGAAGTACTCCGAGAGGGAGACGCCGAAGTCGTTGTCCATGGTGAGGACGGCAATCCTTTTGGCGCCGAGGATCTCCACCGCCAGGTGCGCCCCGGCGACCCCCTCCACGGGTGCGCCCATCCCCACTCGGAAGATGAGATGGCCGGTCTCGATGATGGAGGGGTGGATGGCGTAGGCAGAGATCATCGGGACGCCCGCCTCCTGGAAGATCTTGGCCGCGGCCCGGGTTGGGGTGCTGTAGGAGCCGGAGACGGCGATCACCACCTGGTCCTGCTCGATGAGCTTCCTGGCGATGGCGGAAGCCTGATCGGCCCGGCAGGCATCATCGTAGTAAACCAACTCCACCGGCTTCCCGCCGATCCCCCCGGCGGCGTTGATGAAATCCACCGCGATCTGGGCCCCGATCAGGGCGGCATGGCCGTCCGCCGCAGCAAACCCCGTTAGGGGCGAGAAGAATCCGATCTTGACTGTCTCCCCCGCTAGCGCCAACCCACCGATGAAAGCGAACAAGAGAAGCCCAATCATTAATCTGCGCATATCACACCTCCTCTTGGGGGTTTCTTAAAATGTCCCGTTACTCCGAGTTTTCCGCTCTCACCTCCCTTTCAGCTTCCGTATTCCACCTTCGGAACGCGCACGCCGCGTTCCTTGGCCACGCGGATGGCCTTTTCATATCCGGCGTCGGCATGGCGGGCCACCCCGATCCCGGGATCGCAGGTCAGCACCCGCTCCAGGCGCCGATCGGCGGCCTTGGTGCCGTCGGCCACGATCACCATCCCGGCGTGGATCGACTTCCCGATCCCCACGCCGCCACCGTGGTGCACCGAGACCCACGTCGCCCCACACACCGCGTTCAAGAGGGCGTTCAGGATCGGCCAGTCCGCGATGGCGTCCGACCCATCCAGCATCCCCTCCGTCTCCCGGTACGGGGAGGCCACCGAGCCCGAGTCCAGGTGGTCGCGGCCGATGACGATGGGGGCCTTTACCTCCCCTCTCCTCACCAGCTCATTGAACGCCAACCCGGCCTCCGCCCGCTCCCCGTACCCCAGCCAGCAGATCCGGGCGGGCAACCCTTGCCACTTCACCTTTTCCTCTGCCTTCTTGATCCAACGTGCCAGCGCCTCATCTTTCGGGAAAAGCTCTAAGATCGCCCGGTCCGTGCGCAAGATGTCCTCGGGATCCCCGGACAACGCCACCCACCGGAAGGGACCCTTCCCCTCACAGAACATGGGCCGGATGTACGCCTGCACGAACCCCGGGAAGGAGAACGCCACCTCGTGGGGAAGTCCTCCTTTCTCCGCCTGCGCCCTCAGGGCGTTCCCGTAGTCGAAGACGATGGCCCCCGCCTCCCGCATCTCCGCCATGGCCCTGCAGTGCCGCACCATGGACGCGTACGAGAGCTCGATGTACTTCTCGGG
>JAGGWU010000170.1 GCA_021163465.1 Candidatus Bipolaricaulota bacterium | reverse complement strand
GTCGGATCCTTTCCCACTGTTCATCCGTCAGCTCATAGCCTTGCTCCCGCATACCTCAAGATTAGCCGAAAACGCACGGGTTTTGAAACCACTTCTAAACTCTTTCGGTACGTCTCCCTGCAATAGGCCCCTCCAATATGGCCGCCCGCATCGCGTCCCCGGCGTCGACCACCGCGGAGATCCTGGCCGCAAGCGGGATCTTTTCTCCTCGGAGGTCACGGGGATATGGGAACCGCATGCGCCCGGGGGATGGCGATCCGTGGGCCGTCCCCTTTCCTTGTTGCTTACTCCGTCCCGTTGAGCACTTCACGTGCCGAATCCCCTCGGGTGCGATAAGGGAGAATTTGGGTTAAATATTCTAGGCCGTGGAACTGGAGATCATCGCCTGCGACCGCGTGGTGTTTTCCGCCGAAGTGGAGTCCATCTCCACCCGGACTCCCGAGGGGTGGCTGGGGATCCTCCCTCACCACGCCCCTGCCGCCTTCGCCTTGGGGGATGCCCCGCTCCGGATCCGCACCGCGGAGGGGGAACGTTCCTTCCGCGTGAAGAACGGCATCGTGCAGGTATCGCCCATGAAGGTGGCGATCCTCGTCGACGAAATCGAGGAGGAGCATGCCCCGTAGGGTCTTCGTGAGCGGGATCGGGGTGGTGAGCCCCTTAGGGGTGGGGAGGGATGCCTTTTTCTCCGGCCTCAGGGAGGCCCGGATAGCCATCCGCCGGGTGGACGACCTCCTGGACCTGGAGGGGATAAGGTGCAAGGTCGGCGCCCCGGTCCTGGGATTTGACCCCCGGGATTTCATTTCCCCCAAGCGGGCCAAAAGGCTGGGCCGGGCCACCCAGTTCGCCCTGGCCGCGGCCAAACTCGCCTTGGAGGACGCCCGGCTCGATCCTGGCGCCAACAGCGCCGGCGGGGTGGTCATGGGTACCGGGATCGGTCCCGTGGAAGTCCTGATCCACAATCTCCAAGCCCTGGAGCATCGGGGTCCAGAGCGGGTTTCACCTTTCTTTGTGCCCATTATGATGCCCAATGCCACCGCCGCCGAAGTAGGGATCGAGTTCGGACTCAAAGGGCCCAACACCGGCGTGGTCACCGCCTGTGCCGCCGGGGGGCACGCCATCGGGCTTGCATGGCTGTGGATAAGGAGCGGCACGGTGGACTGGGCCCTGGCCGGCGGGACGGAGGCGGTGATGTTGCGCCTGGTCTACGCCGGCTTTGACAGGATGGGGGCCCTGACCCGTTGCCCCGATCCCGAGATAGCTTCCCGCCCCTTCGATCTCAGACGCGATGGATTCGTGATTGGAGAGGGGGCCTGTGTGCTGGTGTTGGAATCGGAAGAGCACCTCCGCAGGCGGGGTGGGGAGGCGTTGGCGGAGCTTGTGGGGTTCGGGGCAAGCTGTGATGCTTACCACATCACCGCTCCCCCGGAGGACGGGGAAGGGGCCCGGCGGGCCATGGAGGCGGCCCTGGAAAGCGCCGGGGTGTCCCCCGAAGAGGTGGACTACATCAATGCCCATGGGACCTCCACGCCCCTGAACGACCGCGTCGAGACCCGGGCCATCAAGGCCGTCTTCGGGGAGCGGGCCTACGAGGTGCCGGTGAGCTCCACCAAGTCCCAGATCGGGCATCTCCTGGGCGCGGCCGGGGCGGTAGAGGCCGCCGCGGCCATCTTCCCCCTTCTCGAGGGATTGGTCCCCGCCACCGTCACCTGGCGGGAGCGGGACCCCGAGTGTGATTTGGATTACGTTCCCGGCAGGCCCCGCCCGGCCCAGGTCCGGGTCTCGCTCTCCAACTCCTTCGGCTTCGGCGGCCAGAACGCTTGCCTCCTCTTTCGCGCCGTCTAGCCCGCGATCCTCTCCCAAGCGGCCCGGTAGGCCTCGAAGTCTTTTTCGCTGAATAGAACGAAATGGACCTCCTCGACGGGGCCGGGATCGGCCTCCAGGAATTCCCTCACCGTCCGCAGTGCCACCCCCGCCGCTTGGTCGATGGGGTAGCCGTAAACCCCGGTGGAGATGCTGGGGAACGCGATGGTCTTGATCGACCTGCTCTTGGCAAGCTCCAGGCACGATCGGTATGCCTTCGCCAGTAGCTCCGGCTCCCCCTTCTTCCCCCCGTGCCACACCGGTCCCACGGTGTGGATCACCCATTTGGCGGGGAGGTTCCCTCCGGTGGTGATCACCGCCTCCCCGGTCTTGAGTCTTCCCCGCTCCCGGCGGATCCGCGCCGCTTCCTCGGTCACCGCGGGGCCTCCCCGGCGGTGGATCGCCCCCGAGACCCCGCCCCCCGGTGTGAGCTCGGGGTTGGCGGAGTTCACGACAGCATCCACTTCTTCCGCCGTGATGTCGCCCCGTTTCAAAACGAGCCTCCGTCCGCCGATCTCCACCTCGAACCTCATCTCACCTCCTTTGGTGCCGTGGGAAAATTACGCTACCTTAGGGGGCCATGCGAGTGGGATACGTGCAGTTCGAACCGCGATTCGGGGAGGTAAAGCGCAACATCGGGAGGGCGATCGAGATGATGGGAAGTGAGCGCGCCGATTTATGGGTCCTGCCGGAGCTATTCTCCACCGGATACCTTTTCGTTTCCCGAGAGGAGCTCATGGGGCTCGCGGAGCCGGTTCCGGAGGGGCCCACTACCCAGGCGCTCCTCGATTTTTCCCGCAAGGCGAACGCCACCGTCGTCGCCGGACTGGCCGAACGGGCCGGCGATAAGGTCTACAACGCGGCCGTGATCGTGGGGCCGGCGGGGCTTATCGGCCGCTACCGCAAGATCCACCTCTTCGGCAAGGAGAAGCTCTGGTTTGACCCCGGCGATCTTCCCCTGGAACCGATGGATCTTGGGGGCGTGAAGATAGGGGTGATGATCTGTTTCGATCATTTCTTTCCCGAGACCGCCCGCACACTGGCCCTGCGTGGCGCCCAGATCCTCTGTCACCCCGCTAACCTCGTCCTCCCGGGAATGGGGCAGCTTTCCATGCGGGTTCGGGCCATGGAGAACAGGGTCTTCGCCGTGACGGCCAATCGGATCGGGGGCGAGGCCCGCGGAGGGGAGGAACTCCGCTTCACCGGGGAATCCCAGATCGTGGCCCCCGAGGGAGCGGTGCTCCTGAGGGCGAGCCCGGAGGGAGAAGAGGTAGGGGTGGTGGAGATAGACCCCGAGAAGGCCTTGGACAAACGCGTCACCCGCTACAACGACCTCTTCGCCGACCGACGGCCCGAGTTCTATGGGGCCTGAAGGTATTGCCGCTTAAAATGGCGTACCGAAAAAGATGGTCGCGCTGATTTCGCTTTTTGTAGTGGTGGTCCTTTCCCTGGTCATCACCCGCGTGGCCACCGTGGCCCTCACCCTCACCGGCCTCTCCCGGGAGGTGGCCCGGTTCCAAGCCCGCTCCGCCTTTTCCGGGGTGGGATTCACCACCTCGGAGTCGGAACTGGTGGTCTCCCACCCCGTGCGGCGTCGGATCGTCCTCTTGCTTATGCTCTTGGGGAACGCGGGGATCGTCTCCGCCATAGCCTCGCTGGTCCTCTCCTTCCTCTCGGCGGCAGGGCCCCGGGAGGTGGGGGTGCGGCTGGTGATCCTGGTGGTGGGGCTCGGGGCGCTGTGGACACTGGCCAGAAGCAAGCTGGTTGACCGCTACATGGGCCGCGTCATCGGGTGGGCCCTGCGGCGCTGGACACAACTGGAAGTGCGGGATTACGCGGATCTGTTGGACCTCCACGGGGATTACCGCGTGGTGGAACATGTGGTGGAGCCCGGGGATTGGCTCGCCGGGAGGACCCTGGCGGATCTCAAGCTCCGGGAGGAAGGGGTGTTGGTCCTGGGGATCCGGAGGGCGGACGGGACCTACATCGGCGCTCCCCGGGGATGGACCGAAGTCCGTCCCGGGGACACCCTGATCGTCTACGGCCGGGCCGGGCTCCTGGAGGAGCTCTGCCGACGGCGGGCCGGGCCCGAGGGGGATCGGGCACACGAAAAAGCCGTAAAGGAACAAGAGAGGATCCTGGAGCGAGAACGCCTGGAGGACACCCTCAGTCGCTGATCCCCTCCAAGGCCAGATAGAGGCGCTTGGCCGCCGCCTGTTCCGCCTCCTTGAGGTTCCGCCCTCGCCCGATGGCGCTTTCCCCGCCCAGGGAGGCCTCCACGGTGAAGACCTTCTCGTGTTCCGGCCCCTCCGCTTCCAGCAGCCGGTAACGGGGGAGTTCCCCGAAACGCCGTTGTCCCAATTCCTGGAGGAGGCTCTTGTAGTCCTCCGGGCGGCGGGATGCGGCCTCCGCGATCCTTTTCCCATAAAGCCTCTCCACCAATCCCCGGGTGAATTCGTATCCCTTGTGTAGGAAGATCACGCCCACCACCGCCTCCAGGGCCGCCGCCAAGACCGAGGGCCGTTCCCGGACCCCGAGCTCCTCCGCCCCCGGGGAAAGGAGAAGGTACCGCTCCAGCCCAAGTTCCCGGGCGATCTCCGCCAGGGTAGGCCGGGAGACGAGGACCGAGCGGAGCTTGGTGAGCTCCCCCTCGTCCCGTTCGGGGAAGCGGCGGAAGAGGATCTCCGCCACGGTGAGGTCCAGGACCGCGTCCCCCAGGAACTCGAGCCGTTCGTTGCTCTCCAGGCCCTTTTCATTGGCGTACGAGGCGTGGTAGAAGGCCGGGGTCAGCTCCTCGGGGGGAAGATCCAGGCCGAGGTCCGAGACGAGGCGGGAGAGATCTCGCGATTCCATGTAGCTAGGGCGGGAGGATTCGAACCTCCACAACGGGATCCAAAGTCCCGCGGCCTACCGTTAGCCGACGCCCTAGTGGGGTAAAAAATCTTAGTGGGGAAAGGGTCGGGGGGCAAGGTTCCGGCGGGAACGGGGATTTGAAGAGTGGGCAAGGATCGGGTATCGTAGCACGAAAACAAAAAAAGTGTCACAAAGGAGGACGGATGCGGAAGCTCCTCTTGATCGCAGCGTTCACGGCGGTAGCCCTTCCCCTCTGGGGCGCCGAGCCCGTGCGGGTCGTGGCCACCAGCGCCGTCCTGGGAAATATCGCGGATGAGGTCGGAGGGGATGCTGTCATGGTGACCGTGATCATTCCCCCGGGGTTCTGTCCCGCCCACTACGACCTGAAGCCCAGCGACCTGCTCGCGGTGGCAGAGGCGGACCTCGTCCTCTATCACGGCTTCGAGCCCTGGATCGAGACCTTCCTCGCCCGGGTCAATCCGGGGGCGAGGGTGCTGGCCCTCAAGGGCCCCTGGAACACCCCGGAACCGTTGATCGCGAAGGCCGAAGCCATCGCCCAAGCGTTGGGAGAGGTGTGTCCCGAGGAGGCCGAGGGATTCGCCGCCCGGGCGGAGGATTTCGTTGCTGCGGTGCGCGCGTGGGCGGACGGCGCCCGAAGCAGGGCGGCCGAGCTGAACCTCGCGGATATCAAGGCCATCGTCATGCAGTGGCAGGCGGGCTTCGCCAAGTGGCTGGGCCTTGAGGTGGTGGCCACCTACCCCCCGGAGGAGCGCTTGTCCCTCAAGGACCTGGCGGAGCTGGTGGCTAAGGGAAGGGAGGCCGGGGTGGATTTGGTCATCGACAACCTCCAGTCCGGCGTCTCCTTCGGAGCCAAGCTCGCCCACGCCCTGGGCGCGGTGCACGTGGTCCTCACCAATTTCCCCGGGGCCCTGCCGGGCACCCCCGATCTCCCCTCCATGTTGGCGGCGAACGCCGAGGCGGTCTTTTCCGCCGTGGAGGCGCTGAAGGCCTCCCCGTGATGCGGTGGCACAGGATCCCCCAGGACGAGGAACCCGAGGCCCTCCTTTCCCTCGGGATTAGATTGCACGGGCACCTGGGTCCGTTCATGGTGGCCGGCCTCCGCATGGGCCGGTTGGCCCTTCGCCTCCTGGGACATCCCGGATACCACGGGATCCAGGCCGTGGTGGAGACCGGCACCACGCCCCCGATTTCCTGCATGATCGACGGGATCCAAATGGCCACCGGGTGTACCACGGGTAAGGGGAACCTGGTGGTGCGGGATGGGGGTGAGCCCCGGGCAACCTTCGTTGCCGGCGGAAAGACCCTCCGGGTCCAGCTCAAGCCCCAACTCGTCGAGGAGTTCCGCACCACCGAAGAGCCCGAAGAACTGGCGCGCCGCGTCCTCCACTTGCCCGAGGAGGAACTCTTCACATGGGAACTCTCGCCGTTGAGCTGAAGAATGTCACCGCTTCTTACATGGGGGCCGAGCGCCCCGCCATTCACGGGGTCTCCTTGGCCGTCGGGGCGGGGGAGTTCGCGGCCCTGGTGGGCCCCAACGGTGCGGGAAAGACCACGATCCTGGAGGTGATCCTGGGGCTCCTGCCGTACCAGGGAGGGAACGTCAGGGTCTTCGGGGAGGAGGTCCGGCGGGCCGGCCGGAGGCTCCGGCTGCTCATGGCGTACCTCCCCCAGGCCCTGTCCTTTCCCCCAGATACCCCCTTCCTCGCCAGGGACGTGGTGCTCATGGGACGGTTCGGCCGCCATCGCCCCTGGCGGCGTCTCCCCGCCGCCGAGATCCGGCGCGCCGAGGTCGCCCTGGAGGAGATGGGGCTCGCCCATAAGGCCCGCTGGCCCGTGGGGCATCTCTCGGGGGGAGAGCAACGGAGGCTACTCCTCGCCCGGGCCCTGGCCAAGGGGGCCCGGCTCTTCCTCCTGGACGAGCCCCTCTCCTCCCTGGACCCCGAGGCCCGGGCGGATCTCGCCGGGAGGATCCGCGGGCTCAGGGCCCGGGGGATCACCATCTTGGCGGTGCTCCATGAGGAGGACCTCCTGGACGAGGTGGACAGGGCATTCTTCGTGCGCGCGGGAAGGGTGAGGGGGATCCCCGTCCCGATCCGGGACCTTCGGGGTCTGATGGCCGGGGTATCCTGATGTGGGACATCCTCCTTCCCAGCCTTGTCGCCGCGCTTTTGGCTGGGTGGCTGTGCGGGCTTTGGGGGGCGGTGGTGGTGCGGTTGCAGCTTACGGCGGTGGGGTTCGCCATGGCCCACGCCGCCTTCGCCGGCGCCGCTCTGGGGTTGGCCCTAGGGGTTTCCCCTTTCCCCGTTTCCCTTGTGTTCTCCTTGTTCGTCGCGGCGATCCTCGGGCCCCTCACCGAGACCACCCGGCTCCCCGCCGAGGTCGTCTTGGGGGTGGTTTTCCCGGTGACCATGGCCCTGGGGTTTGTCTTCCTTTCGTTGGTTCCCGGACCGGCCTTCTCCAGCCCGGCCCTATCCCTCCTTTGGGGAAGCGTCCTCGGAGCCGGTTGGAAGGACGTGGCCATACTCGCGGCGGTCCTTGGAGGAAGCGGTGTCTTCCTCCTTTTCTTCCGCCGTGAGGTGTTTTCGATACTCCTGGAGCGACGGCTGGCCGAGGAGGCAGGGATCCCCACCAGGCCCTACACTTGGGCGGTCCTCTTCGTGGTGGGATCCCTGGTAGCGGCGTCGCTTCGGTTGGTGGGGGGTATCCTGATCTATTCCCTGCTCCTCATTCCGGCGGCCGCGGCAGCCCAGCTCGCTTATGATATGAAGGCCATCTTGGCCATGGCAGGTGGTATGGGAGCGGCGGCGGCGGGAGCGGGGTTCCTGGCTTCCTACGCCCTGGACCTCCCCCTCGGCGCGGCCATCTCGCTCGTGGGGGCGATGTTCTTGGCGGTGGCGACCCTCATCTCTCCCAAGCGTCGCAGGCCCCGCCCCATTTGACGTTGGTAATGGGGAAGCACTGCAGGTAGAATCTGGCCCGATGCGAAAGCTTGTTTTCTTCGCCCTTTTGTGCGCTTGTGGGTCCATCGCCGCCGCCGGACCCGAGAAGCTGGATCCCTTGCTCAAGTACCTCGAGAACTCCTGGAAGCGGGTGGGGACCGAGGGCCTTTTGGCCTTGGAGCTTCCGCGTCTCCTTTCCCTCTCCACCGAGGACGAGCGCGTCCGAGTTCGGGTGCTGGTGGCTACGCGCGACCCGGGAGGCGCATGGGACATCCCCGGCTTCCGTCCCGAGGCGGTGATCGGGCGCATCGCCACCGGCTCGGTTTTGCTAACCGATCTGGAAGAGATCGCCGATCATCCCCAGGTGATATTCGTGCAGGCGGCGCGGCCCCTCTACCCACGCCTCGACGTCTCCGTTCCCGAGATCGGGGTTCCGGACGTTTGGCAAGGGGTCCCGGCAACCAGGGGCGAAGGCGTCATCGTGGGGATCGTGGATACGGGTGTGGACACCCTGCATCCCGCCTTCAGGGTCGATCGTGATGGCGACGGCTCCCGGGAAGGATCCCGGATCCTGTGGCTGTGGGACCAGTCCGCCGCCGGGATCCCCGATCGGTGGCCTTTCTCATACGGCGAGGACTTCTCGCGGGAGGAGATCGAGCAGGGGATCGCGTGGGGAACCCCGGTATCGCGGGATACCTCGGGACACGGAACTCATGTGGCGGGAATCGCTGCCGGTGCCGAGGCCTCCCTCCCCGGAGTGGCCCCGGGAGCAGAACTGGTGGTGGTAAGGTCCACCTTCTACGAGGACACCGTACTCGACGGAGTCGCGTTCGTCTTCAAGGTAGCCGAGGAGTTGGGGCTTCCGGCGGTGGTGAACCTTTCGTTGGGTGGGCACGGAGGGCCCCACGATGGTACCTCCCTTTTCGAACAGGCCATCGATGCAACCCTGGATCAGCCGGGTCGCGCTATCGTGGTGGCCGCCGGAAACGAGGCCGAGGACAGGATCCACGTGGGCGGCGAGGTTTTAGGTCCCATAACCTGGCATGTTTTCGTTGAGAACCCAACCGGCGAGGCGAATTTCTGGCACGACGAGCTCGCTTCGTTCGCGGTAACCCTCTCCTTCGTGGACATGGTGATGCACATCCCCCCTGGAACCCAACGGCCCATGGTCCTTCCCGGCGGGGAGATATTCGTGGACAATGCCTCCGCAGGACCCGACCCCCGTAACGGCGACAAGCTCATCCACCTCAGTTGGGTGGGTCTTCCCGTAGGGGTTTACCTCTCCCTGACCTTTACCCCTTCCCCGAGCGGGGGACGCATCGACGGATGGCTGGCGAGCAGCGATTACGGCTACTTTCAAGAAGGGGACGCGGCTTCGACCATTGCCGAGCCCGGAAACGCCCACAGGGTGATCACGGTGGGGGCGTATATCACGCGGAACCGATGGCAATCCCAACTCGGAGAGCAGGTGTCGGGGTACCGCTTGTATGAGCTGGCCCCGTTCTCTTCCCACGGTCCCACCAGGGATGGACGTATAAAACCGGATCTTACCGCCCCCGGCGCGTGGATCCTTTCTGCCCGCTCCGCCGATGCATATGTCTACGGGGGGTTCTTGGCGCCGGATGGGATCCATCGCTACATGGCCGGGACCAGCATGGCTGCCCCCCATGTGACGGGGGTGTGTGCGCTCCTCCTTTCCCTGGACCCCGGCGCCGACTGGGAGGCCCTGAAGGCGGCCCTGGTGGGAGGGGCGCGGAGAGATGCCTACACCGGTTGGGGCCTCCCCGATAACGCGTGGGGTTACGGAAAGGCCTATGCCCCCGGAGCAGTGGCGGAGCTCGCGCCCCCAAGCCCTGAGGAGCTCCCGGCCCTCGAGGTCTTGACCGCGCCCGCCGCCTCGGAGGCCCTCTTCCGCTACACCCTACCCGAGGGGGCGACAGGGGGACACCTCTACATCTATGACATCCTCGGCCGGAAGGTGTACGAAAGGGGGGTTTTATCGAGGCGGGGCATCATCCGCTGGGATCTCGTTTCCGCGACCGGAATCCCGGTGGCGAATGGGGTTTACCTCGCGGTGCTGGTAACGGAGCACGGGGTTTCGGCTCCGGTGAGGTTGGTGGTGCAACGATGAGGGCCCTCGTCCTCGTTATTGCCCTTGCGATGGGAGTTGTGGCGGAAGGCCAGGGGTATTGGGGTGTTGGAGATCTTTTCGCATTGGGTGGCCCTCGGGAAGTCGCCTTAGGGGGGTTCCTCTCCGCCTTTCCCGGCTTCCCCGAGGTCCTGCACGCCAATCCCGCGATCCTGGGGTTTGCCGACGCTATCTCGCTGGGCTCCTCCTATTCGCGCCTTTTTGGGATCCTGAATTTTTACTCCATTGAGGCCGCGGGAGCCGGCTGGGGATTGGGGGTTTATTCCTTGGGCTCGGGTCCTCTGACCGAGGACCTCGCATATACTGTACATGGGGTTGTCCTCGCCGTCGGCCTTCCCCTGGGGGAGTACCTCGGCGTCGGGGCGATGTGGAAGGGGTTCTTCCAGTCTGAACCGGGGGAAGCCTTCGGCTGGGCCCTGGACCCCGCCCTCGCCATACGGGCCGGGGGGGTAATGGTGGGGATGGTGCTCGAAGATCCTGTGTCCGTTCCCGTGGAGTACGATGGCCACCGCGAGCCCTGGCCCGGGGGGGTGCGAGGCGGGGTTGCGGTATTCGGGGATCCGGGGGAAATAACCCTCACGGCGGTGGCCAACGTACACTACGGCTCCACCTCACGCCTCGATTACGCCGGTGGATTGGAGATCCGGACCGATCGGTGGTGCCTGCGCTTGGGATACGGGTCGTTGGGTTTCTCCTTCGGTGCCTCCATCGGATCGGGAGGTTACAAAGTGCATTGGGGAATCCGGGTTCATCCCCGGCTCCCCGTAACCCTTACCGCCGGTGCTTCGTGGGAGCCCTGGAGGTAGCCGGTGCGGTACCCTTGGATCCCCGCCCTTCTTCTCTTCTTGCTCTTCGTCCAAGCCCCGGCTCAGCAGCAAACGCCCTCCTTCACCCTTTCCGTTCAGGGAAACTACACCTGGAGCTTCGCTTTAGGTATAGGGGATCGAGATGCCCTGCGGCGGGCCAACCTAACCCCCTGGGTTCCCTCCCTGCGACAGGTTTTCAACGCGGCCATCGATGGAAAAGCCCTGGATATCATCACCATCAAGGCAAAGCTTGACTCCAGCCGCGGGGTGGCGTTCCAGGACTTCGGGATCTTCTTGGATGCGGAGCACTGGAAGGGCGTGTTGGGCAACTTCTCCTTGGGCAGCCAGTATTCCTTCGCTGTTCCCCGCCGGACCCTCCTTGGGGCAAAGCTATCCTATCTCGGCGAAGGTTTCCGCGTGGAAGGCCTTGCATCCCGTTCCCTGGGCACATTGGAAGTCCGGGTCTTTCGAGGGGAACGGGGGCACATGGAGAGGGAGTTTTATCTTGCGGATCCCAACAGACCCTGGGAGCCAGTCCCATATCGGGTCGATCTCCGGGGGCTTTATTACTTCCCGCTTCCCGCTCCTTACGTCCCCGATTTCACCGAGGTAAAGCTGACCATCTCCTCCGACGAGGACCTCTGGAGGGCCCTGGCGCGATACGGCCTCGGATACCTCAGGGAGATCTTCGAGGAAGACCCCGAAAGGGATCTCGACTTCAAGGTAATCCGGGACGCCGGAGCCGATGTGCTCCTTTTGCGGAATGCCCCGAAAGAAATCGCGAAGGGCTGGATCGAAGATGCAATCCGTGCCTACAACGATGAGCATGCCCTTTCAGGGGATGCCGAAAAACGCTATCCCTTCGTGCCCGGAAGCATCCTGGAGGAAAAGTTCCTTGGAGAGATCGTGGGGTTCATTTCCCTCTCCGTAAACGGGGAGGAACATGCCTTGAATACCGGTAGGAGGTTCCGCTACTTGGATCTCGGGGCCGAGGATATCGTCGTGGAGACGCTGGAGCTTGCGGTCCGGCTGCCAGGCGAGGATGAGTTCAGCCCGCTTCCACTTGGGGGACCCTTCTCCTTCCGTCTCTTTCCCGAGGCGGGGATATTGCGGGTGGATTTCCCCGAGTGGTTCTTCGACGAGGGTGCTGCCTTGAAAGCGTCCTTCGACTACTCTGCTCAGCGTACGGTTTTCCTTCTTTCGCCGCTTTCAGGGATCGTACCGGATTCGGAGCGTGTGACCCGCAATGGGAAACGCCTAAGGCGAGGCCAAGACTACGCCGTCGATTACGAAGGAGGAATCCTCCAGCTCTTCACCCCCCTCAAAGAAGGGGAAGAGCTCAGGGTGGAGTATGAAGTTCCCCATGGGCTCGGGACCGGTCCCCAAGAGGACTTCTTGGGTTTCTCCATATCGCTGGGGAAGGGAACCGAGTTCTTCGTCTTCCGCAGTGCCGAAAGCGTCCAGATGACCCCCACAACCCCCCTCATGCCCAACGACCATACCGTGGCCGGGCTGCGTCTTTCAGGATCGGGAGAAGGTTGGGATTATTCCCTTATCTTTGGGGGATCGGTGAACGTCTTTCCTCCGGGGAAGAACGAGCGCATCCCTGGACCCAATCGGATCACCGACATCGCCGCCGTGACCGCTCCCGACGGGGTTTATACCGTCTTTTCACACCTGCGGGGAATTTCCGTATTTCACGAGGGAGTATTCAGCGCCTATCGGGAGGGGAGGCGGGTCCGCGACTTACTCTACATGCCGGAAGAAGGCGTGCTCCTTCTGGCAGAAGGAGGAACGGTGACGGTGGTGGACCTTTCCCGTTCCTTCCCCTTCGACTGGAGGGAAAGCTACACGGAACTCCACCTTTACCGGGAGGGCCTTGGGGGGTCAGGGGAAGGAGCTTTAGGGAGGGAAGCTCTGGCCTTGGCTGCCGACGGGACCTGGGTATACGTGGCCACGGAGCGGGGGGTCATACGGCTTCCTCGGGCAGATCTCCGTTTCCTTCCCGAAATCGCCGCCGATGAGGAAAGGTGGCGCGCGTGGAAAAAAAAGTTTTTGGTAATCTGGCTTGCGCTCCCCGCTGAGGAAACCCCTACCGCGTTGGTGGCGACGGCAGAAGGCCTTTACCTAGGGACGGACAGAGGGCTTTACCTATACCACAATGGAACTTGGGAGAGCGTGGCCGGGATCACGGGACCCGTCCACGCCCTCCTTTACCTTCGCGAGCCCATCCCTGACTTTGCCGCGGGATTATATGCGGCCACGTCCGCGGGCGTGGTGGCCGTGCGGGATGGGACGGGGGAGATAGTGGAGGG
>JAGGWU010000173.1 GCA_021163465.1 Candidatus Bipolaricaulota bacterium | reverse complement strand
GGGAGCCCCCTGCTGATCTCGAAGCAATTGTAGACATTATGCTGAGGGTCTCGCGTCTGGTAAGAGAGTTGGAAAGCTACATCAAGGAGATGGATTTGAACCCAGTTTTTGTTTACCCACGGGGAGAAGGAGCGGCCGTTGTTGACGCAAGGATTATCCTCGAGAACCATTGAAGCCCAAGTTTGAGACCGCCAGATAGAGATGTAGCTCGGGAATGCCGCCGCTCAAGCTCCACTTCAAGGAGAAATGGTGAGGAAACACACCGCTACATGGGCCCGCAGAAGACCGCCGAGCGAAGCCAGGCGCATGCCTCTACCCTCGGCTCGGTCCAGTGGTAGATCGGCCCCAAAACCCATACGCGCCACGCGTAACGGCGTTCGCGGTCCTCGGAAACGTGCGGCAACGAAAAAGTGCACGAAATCAACGGCGGGCTGCCGGAGATCAGCAGAATAGTGCGGATTTAATTCTGCCCCGCCGTTGGGGGATACCGGTAGTGTCCCGGAAAGCGTGTCCGGTCCAGAGGCATGGTGGCCTTCCCACAAAACCTAACTTTGGAAAGGAGGGGAAGAAGGCTTCGGAACAAAACCCGCGACCAGATCCTAGAGCAGTTCCTGGAGCGGATTAAGGGCCCTGTTAAAAACATCCGTCCATGATGAGGTTGTGGAGCCAAGCGAAGGTCCAAAGCCACCTCCTCAAACTGTCCAAGCCTTTCTTTATGGGGAAATAGCGGTCGAAGGGCCCTGTTAAATAATCGTCCGTTTGCACGTACCCCAGGGACGGGTACCCTCTTGCGGAGGTCGAAGTGCCGAACCGGAGCGGTGACTGGTTCAGGCAGGCGTTGCGGGACCTGGAACAAGCGGAGGAGTCCCGGGAGAGGGGAAAGCACGAATGGGCCTGTTTCGCAGCCCATCAAGCGGCGAAGAAGGCGGTGAAGGCGCTCCATTTACACTTCGGCCAGGAAGCGTGGGGCCATGTGGTAGCTCGGCTCCTGCGGGAACTCCCTCCCGAGGTCCGCCCCCATGCGGAGCTCGTGGAAAAGGCCCGGGTGTTGGACAACTTTTACGTTCCCACCCAGCATCCCAACGCCCACGCCGCGGGTTCCCCCTTCGAGCACTACGGCCCGCTCCAAAGCGAGGTGGCGATCCGCTATGCCCGTGAGATCGTTGCGTTCGTCCGTGCTAAGATGGCCACGGCGGGATGAAGTAAACCGGGCCGTGCGCGCATGGGCGGAACGGGTGGTCAGGGAACACCCCGAAGTGCTCCGGATCGGTTACTTCGGTTCCTATGCCCGGGGCGATTGGGGCGTGGGTAGTGAACCTGGATATCGTGATGGCGGTGGAGCGCTCCGATAACCCTTTCATCCGCCGCGCCGCGTCCTTCCCTTCCGAAGAACTTCCCGTACCCGCCGACCTCTTGGTGTACACCCCCGACGAGTGGAGGGCACTTCCGGACAGTTTCCGGGCACGCCCG
Source organism: Candidatus Bipolaricaulota bacterium (assembly GCA_021163465.1). Lineage (GTDB taxonomy): Bacteria > Bipolaricaulota > Bipolaricaulia > Bipolaricaulales > Bipolaricaulaceae > UBA3571. The sequence goes on along the minus strand of JAGGWU010000173.1, from coordinate 18,236 downwards.
GAACGGGAAACCATTTGAGTGTACGAGCGCTCGGTCGGACACCACTAGCGCCCCCTCCGGCTCCGCCACCGGCCGTCGTTCCCACGTGCCCCGTTTGAGCCACACCACGGTGGGTGATTTTGTCATCTGGAGGGATGCCGGAACGGGAAGTTGGAGTATTATCATGACCGTGAAGGGCATAAGGGAGGAAATCGAGCGTGTTCTCATTACCCCGGAAGAGATCGCAGACAGGGTTCGAGCCCTGGGGGCGGAGATCGTCCGCGATTACCGGGGTGACGCCGCCCGAGATCCACACGGAAGGCCCCTTCTCGTGGTGGGGATCCTCAAGGGGGCGATCCCCTTCCTGGCCGACCTCATCCGGGCCATAGACCTTCCCCTGGAATACGATCTCATGTCCGTCTCCAGCTATCGTAACGGCACCAGTCCCGGGGAGGTCCGGATCCTCAAGGACCTCGACCGCTCCATCGCCCAGCGGGATGTGTTGATCGTCGAGGACATCGTGGACACCGGAAACACCCTGGATCATATCCTCCGCCTCTTCCGGGCGCGGTCCCCGGCCAGCGTCCGGGTCTGTACCCTCATCGACAAGCCCGTCCGCCGTGAAGTAGAGGTTCCGGTCCATTATGTGGGTTTCACCATTCCCGAAGACGTCTTCGTGGTAGGCTACGGCCTCGATTACGCCGAACTCTACCGGAACCTCCCCTTCATCGGGGTCCTCAAACGGGAGATCTATGGGGAGGCGAAGGTTGAGGACCGCTGAAGCGTTGAAGCTGATGCGCGCGGAGCTGGGGGAGCTTTTCCCTTGCCCTGGAGCTTGGGACGAGCGGGGTGATCGCCCATTCCCGCCCCGGGCTTCCCTGACTCCGCTGGCGCCACGCGGAGCCTTTGGTCTCCTTCGGGGTGCCCGATGAGGAGGGCCATCATCGAAATGTCATGATCCCGAAAGGCTTTGACCGTGGGCGCTTTCACGTAACCGAACGGGGCATCGTGGTGATACCCGAGGAAGAGCGGATAAATTCATAAGGAGGAGGGAACCCATGCCTGAGCTCCGACGCGGTCCGATCACCGACCGTTGGGTGATAATTGCCCCGGAACGGGCCAAACGTCCCACCGATTACCGCATCAACCCCCCGCGGCGGGATGATCCGTCGCGATGTCCTTTCTGTCCGGGGCACGAACACATGACCCCTCCGGAGCTTTACCGGGTCTCGGATGGGAGCGGTGGGTGGAAGGTACGGGTGGTGCCGAACAAGTTCCCCGCCCTCACCTCCTATCCGGAGCTGGGGAGGGAGGCGGTGGTGGGTTTCTTCGACAAGATGAAGGGGGTAGGGGCCCACGAGGTGGTGATCGAGACGCCGGACCACGACAAGGACCTCGCCGATCTCCCCTTGGACCACGTGGTGCGGGTGGTGGAGACGTACGTAGTGCGCCTGCGGGAGTTGATGAAGAATCCCTGGCACCGCTATGTCCTCCTCTTCAAGAACCACGGCCCCCAAGCCGGGGCTTCCCTTTCCCACGCCCACTCCCAGATCATCGCTACCCCGGTCACCCCGAAGGACGTGAGGGACAGGTTGGAAGCGGCCCGTGAATACTACGCCCGCAAAGAGCGCTGCATCTTCTGTGACATGCTCCTGGCGGAGCTCAAGGTGGGAGAGCGGATCGTGGAGGAGATGGACGGCTACATCGTTTGGACACCGTTCGACTCAAGGTTCCCCTTCGAGGTGCATATCTATCCCCGCTATCACCTCCACGACTTCACCGCGATGACCCCGGAGCAAATTCAGGGTTTCGCGAGGGTGCTCAAGCGCACCCTGGGCAAACTGAAGGCGCTCCTTGGAGATCCGCCCTTCAACTTCGTCCTGCAGAACGCCCCCAACCCCGTGCCCCGCCCCGGGAGGCCCGATTACTGGGCCACCCTGCAGTACGATTACCATTGGCACCTGGAGATCATCCCCAGGCTGACGCAAGTGGCGGGGTTCGAGTGGGGCACAGGCTTTTACATCAACCCTATGCCTCCGGAAGAGGCGGCGCGGTACCTCCGGGAGGCGGAACCGGTCGGTCGCTAGGATGCAAACGTTGGCCAAGGGCGCTATCCTTGCGGGATCCAAAAACGGGAAGACCTAGGAGGTGTGACGTGGAAAGGGTGGAGATATCCGCGGGAAAGCTGCGGGGGCTCCTGCGGCTGGCAGACGATGAGGGCCGATTCCGCATGATGGCCATCGATCAACGGGGGTCGCTTAAGCGCATGATAAAGAAGGTCACGGGCCGGGACGCCACCTACGAGGATCTCGCCCAGATCAAGAAGCTCATCGTCAAGGTGCTCTCCCCGTACTCCAGCGCCACGTTGATCGATCCGGGGTACGGCTACCCCATCGCCGCCAAGCACCTTCCCCCGGAGGTGGGGTTGCTTTTGGCGGTTGAGGAGACGGGGTACCTCGCCTCGGGAGCCGGGGAAAGGGAACGGAAGACCCGGCTCTTGGAGGGGTGGAGCGTGGAGAAGGTGAAGCGGGCCGGCGCCGATGGGGTCAAGCTCCTCCTTTATTACCGCCACGACGGCTCCCCGGAGGTGGTGGAACACCAGCAGGAGATCGCCCGTCGGGTAGGCGAGGAGTGCGCCAAATACGATATCCCCTATGTCCTCGAGCTCGTGGCCTACCCGTTCAAGGAGGACGAGGACAAGGACTCCCCCGTCTACGCCAAAAGGAAGCCGAAACTTGTCTTCGATTACGTTGCGGAGTTTGCCAAGCCCGAGTACAAGGTGGACATCCTCAAGGTGGAGTTCCCCGCCGACCTCAAGTACTGCAAGGAGTACGCGGACGGCGCCTTCGATGGCGTGAAACGGGAACCGGTCTATAACCTCTCCGAGGTGGAGGACTTCTGCCGGGAGGTGACCAGGCTCTCCAAGGTGCCTTGGGTGATCCTCTCGGCAGGGGTGGGGATCGAGGAGTTTCTGGAGGAGGTGGAGATCGCTTCCCGGTGCGGCGCGTCGGGGTTCCTGTGCGGCCGGGCCCTGTGGAAGTACTGCGTGGATTATTACCCGGATCTCGACGCGGTGGAGCAGTGGCTCGAGACAGGGGGCGCGGAGAACTTCAGGAAGCTTTATGCCGCATCGGAAGCGGCGACCCCGTTCTGGGACACCGAGGCCTTCAAGGGCTTTCCCAACGTGGCACTTCGGGGAGCGGGGCCGGGTTGGTATAAAGATTATCCCGGCTTCGGGAGCTAAGGAGGTAGGGGATGCGGATAGGTGTCCTTACCGGGGGCGGTGATTCCCCAGGGATAAACGCATGCCTCAGGGCCATCGTGCGCAAAGCCCATGAGGAAGGAGCCGAGGTCATCGGCTTTCAGGACGGTTGGAGGGGGTTACTCGAGGACCTTCCCATGCCCCTGGGCTTGAAAGAGGTCTCGGGGATCCTTCCCCAGGGGGGGACCATACTGGGGACCTCCCGTACCAACCCGTTCAAAAAGGTCAAGAAAGACGGGGAAACGGCGTGGGAACGCACCGATAAAGTGGACAAGGTCCTCGCCACCTTCGAGCGCCACAAGCTCGATTGTCTGATCGCCATCGGAGGAGACGATACCCTAGGGGTGGCGGCCCACCTCGTCCCGGAGGGGATCAGGGCCGTTGGCATCCCCCAGACCATCGATAACGACCTTTGGGGCACCGATTACTCCATCGGCTTTCCCACCGCCCTCTCCATCGTGACCGAGGCCTTGGACCGGCTGCATACCACTTCCCATGCCCACCACCGGGCGATGATTGTAGAAGTGATGGGACGGGATGCCGGGTGGATCGCGGTCCTGGGGGGGGTGGCCGGCGGGGCAGACGTGATCCTGATCCCGGAGCGCCCCTTCTCGGTGAAGGACGTGGTGGCGAGGCTCAAGAAGAGGCTCGAGCTTGGGAAGCGCTTCTCCATTATCGTGGTGGCGGAAGGGGCGCGACCGGTGGAGCTCGGGGGAAAGCAGGTGACCCAGGGAGAGGTGGACGCCTTCGGGCACGTGCAGCTGGGCGGAATCGGGTACTGGCTCGCCGCTCGGCTGCGGGAGCACAAAGACGAACTCCCCCTCACTCCGCGGGTGACGGTTTTGGCTTATCTCCAGCGCGGGGGGATCGCGACCGCGTTCGATAGACTCTTGGCAACTCGCCTGGGGGTGAAGGCGGTGGAGTTGGCCGTGGAAGGCAGGTCCGGAATAATGGTGGGGATCCAGGGGGAGAAGGTCACGCCCGTCCCATTGGAAGAGGTGGCGGCCAACTCCCCTAGGCTTGTGCCCGATGAGCTCATCGAGCTCGCGGGGATCTTCTACTGAGGGTAGGTGATGAGCAATGCGTAGGGCATTGCTCGTGGTCCTTCTCGTATCCTTCATCGCCGTTGCGACGCCTAAGAAGGCGGGCCTGTTCGCCCCTTTGGAGGAGATATACGAGCTTATCCGCTATTACTACTACCGGGTTGAGGACGTAACCGAGAAGGACCTTCTGTATGGGGCGATGAAAGGTATGGTGGAGGCGCTGGGCGATCCCTATTCGGTCTTCTTCACCCCGGAGGAGTACGAAAAGTGGCAGGAGGCGGTGGAGGGCGAATACACCGGGGTGGGGATGGAGATCGCCATCAAGAAGGGAAAAGTAATTGTAGTAACACCGTTTCCCGATACCCCGGCTTATAACGCGGGTATCCGGTCCGGGGATTGGATCAAGGCCGTGGACGGGAATCCCACCGAGGGCCTGACCTTGGAGGAAGTCTCGTCCATGATCCGGGGCCCCGAGGGGACCGAGGTAACCCTGACCGTGGTGAGTCCGGAGGGTGAAGAGCGGGAGGTAACATTGGTCCGGGCCCGGATCGTGATCCAGCCCGTGCTTTCAGAGTACTGGGAAGACAAGAAGATCGCGTATATCCGCATCATCCTCTTTGCCGAGCGGACGCCGGCGGAGGTGGGGAAGGCCCTTTATACCCTGCCTCTAGATGAACTCAACGGGATCATCTTGGACCTGCGCAACAACCCCGGGGGGCTCCTCACCTCGGCGGTGGACGTGGCCAGCTTCTTCGTGGACGAAGGGGTGATCCTCTACGCCCAGGGACCCGTATACGGCTTCCGCCCCTATTATTCCCGAGGGAACGCCTTCCCCAACCTGCCTTTGGCGGTGTTGGTGAACGAGGGGACGGCCTCGGGGGCGGAGATCGTGGCCGGGGCCATCAGGGACCACGGGGTGGGGATATTGGTGGGGAGGAAGACTTTCGGCAAAGGGGCCATACAGCAGATCGTGAGGGAATTCCCCGACGGGAGCGCCCTCAAGCTCACCACCGGGGAGTACCTCACCCCGGCGAAGCACCGGGTCCACGATGTGGGTCTGGAGCCGGACATCTATGTGGAGGCGGACGAGGAAGCGGAAGGGGATCCAGACATAGAGGCGGCGGTGGAGTGGATCCTTTCCCAGGTGAGGGAAAAGGAGCCCGTGGGCACCCCCTGATGGAGTTTAACGGGTTTCGTATCGATAAAAAATGGAAGGCGCCTTTGGCGCCTTCCATTTTTTACCCGTGACGCGTCACCCGTCACCCATCACGAAATTTAATGCGAAGGGCGGGAGTCGAACCCGCACGCCCTTACGGGCACTGGCTCCTAAGGCCAGCGCGTCTGCCAATTCCGCCACCTTCGCAAGCGCTAATATTTTATCCCGGAAAAGGACCCCGCATAACCCAAGCCACGGACATGAGCAGGGGAGGGCCCCATCCCCTGGGAAGCTCGAACGGTTGGCGCACGGCCCGCACCTTGCGAGACCGAGCTCCAGGAAGTGGTTACGTGAAGGAGAGTCGTTTGTAGGGATCGATGTGGGCCAGGATCGCCTGGAGATATGCGTGCGACCCACGGGAGAACCCCCAACACCCCACAGGGGCAGGCTTTGCCAGGGGGAAGGCTGACCGCGGTTTTTTCCTTTTTTGCGGAGCGGAGGTTAATTTTAGAGGGAGCTTCATCATGGCGCTTACATTGTTCCTGGTGTTCCTGTACGCGGCCGGGACAGCCCTCGTCCTTCCCACTCCACTGGAAGCGGTGTTGGCGGGCGTAAAGTTCGCTCCCGGCTGGGCGGTAATCGCGGTGGCCACGATGGGGAAGTTCACCGGTGCGTATGCGATCTTCTATCTGGCCGTGTACCTTAAGCGCCTTCCTCGGGTGCAAAACTGGGGGGCAACCAATCGGTATGCCAGGGCCCTGATGGAGTTCGGCCACAAATGGGTAGACAGGTTCGGGGCTCCGGCGCTTTTCTTCCTGCTTCTCATCCCAGGATTTCCGGATACCGGGGCAGTCTACCTTTTGGCCATTGCCGGGGGGCGTCCCTTTGCCTTCTCCCTTGCCGCAGCTGCCGCCGCGGCGGTGCGTCTTTCACTGGCTTACCTCGGAATTTGGGGCGTGACCACGTACTTGGTCCGATAAGCATCGGGTTGGCATGGTTTTCCGTTCTAGGTGAATATTGGCATTTGATGATATAAAGGAGGTCGAGATGCAAAGGATAGTGGGCGTGGCAGTTGCGTTGGTTTGCATCCTCACTGCCCAAGGGATGGCCCAATGGACCGGAGGGCTCGCAGCCTACCCGGGTGGGTACCTGCTCATGACCTACCGGATCAGCACCCAGGATCAAAGCTTCACCTATACCCTCGAGCTCTCGCCTAAAGACAACGGAGCTTATACCATCCGTACTGAGATCGTAGGAGATGCAAACCTTGAGGATATCGGGGATATGTCGCTTTTTTTCGTGTGGCAGCCAACCTTGTGGCTCGCCGATGCTTGGTGGCTTCCCTATTACTTCATGATCTTCGGCCTGGGTGGACCTCCGGAGCCGAACCGCACCTATGTGCTCCCAGGGGGGCTTTCCTGGGAGACGGGGGATACCGTGACCATTGCCGGGGTCCAGGCGGTACAAGGGGTCCTCACGAGCCCCTCGAACCCAGATGAGCAGGTGGTGCTTGCCATCTCCCCCGATCCGGCGGTTCCCTACCCCGTGCTCATCCAGCAGGAGCGTAACGAAGGAGGAAGTTGGGTGACCACGTGCGAGATGGTGCTTGTCCACTACGAGCACCGCCAGTAAGAGGTGTGGGGCGGGCCCCTGGATGCCGGCCCGCCCTTTTTTCCTGAACACCCTCCACCTTCTGCGCCCTTTCCAGGGCGCGGGGCCGGAGCAGTAAGCGGCCCCGCGCCGTTGAGGGCGGCTCCTAGCCGAGGACCGCCCGGAGATCGGCCCGGGGGTCGCCGATCAGTCGGACGCCGTATTTCTCCGTGAGGACCCGCACGATCTCGGAGTATGGGGCCGGGGAGACCATTGAGAACCGGGCCTAGGAAATTTGGTGGAGGTGCGGGGATTCGAACCCCGGTCCGGAGATACCCTTGGGCTCGGCTTCTACAAGCTTAGCCCGTGTTTTCCCTCTCGGGCCCGGCGCTCCCACGGGCAGGATCGCCTTGGCCCCAGCCTCCTTAAGTTCTCACCGTCCTTCCCGGAGGCAAGGTCGGACGGCCAGCCCGCTACGTCCACGCCCCACCGGACCCGCGGGCAAAGCCCTGTGGGACGGCCTACGCTATCAGTTCAGCGCGTAGGCGGGAACGGTTGCATAGTCGGCACTTATTGTTTCGCCGCGTGTTTTAGGAGCTCGCGGCCAGCTCCGCTTGCCACCTCGCCTGGGTATCCCCGTCGAATCCAGCCACCCCCAGACGTCCGCTTCATTATACTGGAGCAAAGGGGGCACGTCTATGCATCGGGCGCTGCTTCCCGGGATGGCCTTGGGCCTGGGGATGGGATGTGCCGGGGGGACATTGGCACCGTTGGGGCCCTGGCCCCTGGTTCCCGCCGCGGTGCTTTTGGCCCTCGCCCTCGTGCTCCGCTCAGCTCCGCTGATATGGGCCGCTCTCCTCTGCGTGGGATGGGCTCTGAGCCCAGGGGATGTCTCGGATGTCCGGCTCGTCGCTCAGCTCCCCCTCCTCCGGGAGGTCCGAGGCGTGGTCGCCTCCCTGCCGGAGCACCACGAGGCCACGATCTCCTTCCGCCTTTGGGCCTCCCATCTTGGGGCCGCGTTCCTCGTTTACGCTCCCCGGGACGCGGATGTCGCCCCCGGCGACGAGGTGAGCCTACGGGGCCGGTGCGAGGTGCCGGCCGGGGGCTGGGGGAGGTACCTGCGGTTGCGGGGGATCTCCGGGGTGTTCTGGGCCGAGGGGGCGGAGGTGGTGGCGCCCGGCCGTTCCTCCCTTTGGCGTTGGTTCCACCGGATCCGCGCCGCATTGCTTTCCGCCATGGGGCGGGCCTGCCCTGGAGAGGCAGGGGCAACCCTCCGGGCCCTGCTCCTGGGGGCCCGGGGGGAGCTGGAGCCCGGGATACGGGAGGGGTTCAGGCATGCCGGCGTCGCCCATCTCCTCGCCCTCTCGGGGCTGCATCTTGGGATCATCGCCTACGGCCTTTGGCGGGCGCTGGGGCTTTTCCGGTTGCGGCGGGATGTACGCTACCTCATCGCCGCCGCGGTTGTAGCCCTGTACGTCCCCCTCGCCGGAGCGAGGATCTCGTTGGTGCGGGCGGGGATCATGTTCGGGTTCCTGGGACTTTTTGAGGTGCTTTGGGAGCGGGGGTTGGTGCTGCGGGATTGGTATGATCCCCTCCAGGGGCTCTCCGCGGCGGCGATCCTTGTGCTCCTCATCTGGCCTTGGAGCGCCTTGGACCTCGGGTTCCAGCTCTCGTTCGCGGCCACCGGGGGGATCATCCTGGGCTGGCCTCTGTGGCGGGATTCCCGCTGGCGCGCGAAGCTCCCCCGCTTCCTCCGGTCCGCCGGCGATCTCCTTTGGGTCTCGCTGTGCGCCCAAGGAGCCACGCTGGGCTTCGTGGGAAGCGCCTTCGGGCACATCTCCCCTTACGGGATCCTGGCAAACCTTTTCCTTATCCCGTGGACCGGCCTCATCATTTGGGCCGGGGTCCTGCTCCTGGCCCTATCCCCACTCGGGCTCGCCGCGGCCCTGGGGGGCGCCGTCGGCCGGTATCTGGTCGATCCCTATCTCGCCGCGGTGAGGTTCCTCGCGGGGCTCCCGGGGGCGACGCTCCCGGTGGGGCGGCATTTCGGGCTTTGGTGTGCCTTCGCCGCCTTGGTGTTCACGGCCTTTTGGAGTTGCCGTCGAGGATGAAAGTTGGTTTAATGGCGCCCGAAGGAAGGAGGGAGATTGGAGGTCAAGGCCTGGCTTAAGGAGGTTTTGGATGAGCTTGAGCGCACCGAGGGGGTGGACTACGCCGATGCCCGGTACCTGGAGCGGGAGACGGAGAGCATCACGGTGAGGAACGAGGAGGTGGCGGGGCTCTCCCGGGCCGAGACGAGGGGCTACGGGATCAGGGTCCTGTACAAAGGCTCCTGGGGGTTCGCCGCTTCGGGGGTCCCCACTGCGGAGGCGGTCCGGGAGACGGCGCGGCGGGCCTTGGAGATCGCCCAAGCGAGCTACAAAACACAGCGGGACCCGGTAAAGCTCGACGACACCCCGCCCCAGCGGGGCACCTACGAAAGCCCCTGGGAGGAAGATCCCTTCGCCGTGCCCCTGGACGAGAAGTTGGAACTGCTCTTCTCCGCGGTGCGGATCCTCAAGAAAGACAAACGGATCGTCAAAGCCGAGGGCTCCATGGAGATCTTCCGCACCGGAAAGCTTTTCCTGAGCACGGAGGGGGCGGAGATCGAACAAGTGATCGTCGAGTCCGGGGCCGGGATCGAGGCCACCGCCGCCCAGGGCCGCGAGGTCCAGCGCCGCTCCTTCCCCACCTCCTTCGGCGGGGATTACGCCGCGCGGGGATACGAGTTCATCAGAGGGTTGGCGCTGGTGGAGAACGCCGAACGGATCAGGGAGGAGGCCGTGGCGCTCCTTTCCGCCGATCCCTGCCCCTCCGGGGAGTTCGACCTGATCCTGGCGAGCGACCAGCTGGCCTTACAGGTACACGAGTCCTGCGGCCATCCCTCGGAGCTCGATAGGGTCCTGGGGACCGAGCTCTCCTACGCCGGCGGGAGCTTCCTCACCCTGGACAAACTGGGCAAATACCGGTACGGGTCGAAGATCGTGAACATCGTGGCCGACGCCACCATTCCCGGCTCCATCGGCTCCTTCGGGTACGACGATGAAGGGGTCCCGGCCCAGCGCACCTATCTCGTACGCGAGGGGATATTCGTGGGATACCTCACCTCCCGGGAAACGGCACCGGTGATCGGCCGGCGCTCCAACGGCTGCATGCGGGCCGAGTCCTGGAACCATATCCCCCTCATCCGTATGGTGAACATCAACCTGGAGCCCGCCCCGGGCGGCCCTACCTTGGACGAACTCATCGCCGACACAAAACACGGGATCCTCATGCAGACCAATAAATCCTGGTCCATCGACGATTTGCGCCTCAACTTTCAGTTCGGCTGTGAGATCGCCTGGGAGATCAAGGACGGCAGGAAGGTCCGGCTCCTCAAGAACCCGGTGTACACCGGGATCACCCCGGAGTTCTGGCGGAGCTGCGATGCCATTTGTGGGGAGTCGGAGTGGAAGGTCTGGGGCCTTCCCAACTGCGGCAAAGGCGAGCCTCCCCAGACGATGCACGTGGCCCATGGGACGGCGCCGGCCAGGTTCAGGAATGTACGGATAGGGAGCGGAAAATGACCGGAAAAGATGATGTCCTGGGACTGTTGAAGCGGGCGCTGGAGCTGGCGGAGGCCCCGACAGAGCTCCTCTTCATCGGGGGCCGTTCGGAACTCACCCGGTACACCAAATCCCAGATCCACCAGAACGTGGCTGAGGAGGACTACACCGTCTACGTGAAGGTGGTGGAGGGAAAGCGCGTGGGGGTGGCCCGCACGAACCGGCTCTCGGTGGAGGACATCGCCGCGGCGATGGGGAAGGCAAGGGAGTTGGCACGTTACCAGCCCGAGAACCCCTACTTCCCCGGCCTCGCCGGCCCGGCCTCTTATACCCCGAGCGACACCTACTGCGAGGACACCCCGAAGTTCGGCCCCGGAAGGCGGGCCGAGATCCTGGGGGAGATCTTCGCCAAGGCCGCACAGAAGAAGTTCGAGGTGGCGGGCTCCTTCTCCGTCTCCGAGTGGGAGATGGCCTTGGCGAACACCGAGGGACTGGAGGCATACCAGCCGGTCACCGGGGCGGAGATCGGGGTCGTGGTAACTTCGAAGGAGGGGATGGCCCGGGCCGACGCGTTCTCCCACGACGTTTCGCGGATCGATTTCGATGCCCTGGCGAAGAAGGCCATCTCCCGTTGTGCGCTGGACCGGGACAAGGTGGAGCTCCCCCCGGGGGAATATACCGTGGTCCTAGAGCCGGCCTGCCTTGCGGAGGTTATGTCGTGGCTTTCGTTCATCGCCTTCGGCTCCGAGGCATTCCTTTCGGGCCAGAGCTTCCTCGCCGGGGCGATAGGCGAACGTTCCATGGGGGAGAACATCACCATCTACGACTCGGCCTGGGAGCCAGAGGCCCAGGGAATCCCGTTCGACTTCGAGGGCACCCCGAAGCGGAAGGTGGTCCTCATCGAGCGGGGGGTGAACCGGGGGGTGGTGTTCGACCGGACCAGCGCCGCCAAGGCGGGGGCCGAGCCCACCGGACATGCCGGCCCGCCCGGCTCCCCCTGGGGCGCGATCCCCTGGAACCTGTGCATGGCGCCCGGGGATTCCTCCCTGGAGGAGATGATCTCCTCTTGTAAGCGGGGGATCCTCGTTTCCAATTTCCACTACGTGAACGGATACTTGGATACCAAAAAGGCCCTGATGACGGGGATGACCCGTTACGGCACCTTCCTCATCGAGGACGGCCAGATCACCCGGGCGCTTGCGAACCTCCGCTGGACGGAGTCCATGCTCAGGGCCTTCTCAAACGTGGTGGCGATCTCCCGGGAGCGGGAGGCCTTCCCCCGTGGCGGGGCCTCCTTCTGCATCGTCCCGGCGGTGATGATCGAGGGGTTCACGTTCACCGGGGTCCAAAAGGAGCAATGAAAGCGTGGTGGGTTCCCCGGGTAGACGCGAGTTTTTCGGGGCCGTGACGATAGAGGGGTGATGGAAGATGCGTAAGTGGGCGTTGTTGATCCTGGTATCCATCTGGGGACCGTTGGGCTTGGGGAAGGGCTTCGTCCCCCCGCCGGGGGCGGTGGCGGCGGTCGAGTTGGGAGGATGGGTGGCGGACCTCGTCTTCTCGCCCGATGGCCGCTACCTCGCCCTCGCCGTGCGGGACCGGATAGAGCTCCGCACCGCCGATGACCTCGCTTCTGTCGGTTCGATGTCCCTCCCGGAAGGAAAGCGGGCGTATGCTCTGGCCTTTGTGGACGAGGCACGGCTCGCCGCCGGATGTGCCGACGGTACGGTTTTGCTCCTCGATCTCCCCTCGTCGAGTGTCATCGCGCAATCGAGGCCCCACGCCGGGCGCGTATGGGGGATCGCCCTGAGCCCGGACGGGGAACATCTCGCCAGCGCATCCGACGACGGAACGGTGGCCTTGCTTTGGCTCCCGGAACTCTCGGTGCTCCACATCCTGGCCGCCCATGAGGACGGAGCCTGCAGCGTCGCCTTTTCCCAGGACGGGAGCCTGCTTGCCTCGGGCGGGCATGACGGGGCGATACGCCTTTTCGCGGTCCCTTCGGGAAGGGAGGTGGCCAGGATCAAAGCCCATTCCGCCGCGGTATGGGACCTGGGGTTCTGCCCCGAAGGGTTCCTCCTTTCGGCGGGCTCCGACGGGCGGGCCGTCATGTGGGACCTCTCGGAGGGGAGGGCGGTGCGTATGCTCGCCCCTGGGGTCAAGCGAGTACGGGAGGCGCGCCTCCGGCCCGGAGGGGGGCTGATCGCTTTGGCCACCTCCGACACAAAGGTCTTCCTCTGGAGCGAGGGAGAAGAGGCCTTCATCGGGAGACTGCTGGGGCACAAAGCGCCGCTTTGGGACGTAACGTTCAGCCCCAACGGGAGATACTTGGCCACCCTTTCCGCCGCCGGCCGCCTGATCCTCTGGGATGTGGCGAAGCTCCTCGCGCTGCGCCCCCGAATCACCGGAATACATTACAGCGGGCGGATGGGCCGCGCACAGTACATCGTGGTGTCCTTTGCCGATCCAAACGGCGACGCTTCCCGGGTAATGATAGACCTCGTCCAAGGGGACCCCGTCACGGTCTTCGTGTCTTCCTTTTCGGTGGGCCTGGAAACCCGTCCCTCGGGGACGGGGTTCGCGCCTTTGGGCCCGAGGACCCTCCCCGCGGAGTTCCTGATCCAAGGCCGGTGGGAAAAGGGGGCGTTCACCTTCGGCCTCAGGGTGGACGAACCCCAACGGCTGGAGCTCAGGATCGTGGTGGTGGACGCCTTGGGGCTCTCGAGCGAGGCGCGATCGATCGGGATCGAGGCCATGCCCCCTGCACCCTAGCCTGTATCATCATTTGCTTGAAGGAACTTGGCTAACATCGCCCTCTCAACTCATGCGGCTCGGTTACTCCGACCACCCAATGCGGGACACGATATCCGCCAGGGAGATGAACCCCACGATCCGTTCAGGTTCATCCCTGGCCACGACGGGAAGCCTGCCCACCCCGCTTCGCCGCAGCCTTTCCCATACCACATCCAGGGGCTCGTCGGGATAGGCGACGAGGGGCTTCCTCACGGCCACCTCTCCGACCCGGCGCTCTGGCTCCCCTAAAGCCTTCAGGATCTCGCTATGGGTGACAATGCCCACCAGTTTTCCGCACCTATCCACCACGGGAAAACCGGGGTGGCCGGTGCGAGCCATCTTCTCCCGGACCTCGGCCACGGTGGCGTCCTCGGGCACCACTTCGACGGTGCGTCGCATGATGTCGTCCACGCGATGCACCCGGAGCCGGTTGAGCTCCATCTCCGGGGCGAGGCGGATTCCCCGCCGCGAGAGCTTCAATGTATAGATGGTATCCTTGCTGATAGAGAAAGCCACGATGTCGGCCACCACACATGCGAACGTCAAGGGAAGGATGATCTCGTAATTCCGCGTCATTTCGAAGAGCATTACGATGGCGCTCAGCGTGGCCCGGCTCGCCGCGGAGAAGACCGCCGCCATCCCCACCAGGGCATAAGCCGGATACGGCGCGGTGAGCCCGGGGAGAAGGAGGTTGACCATCACCCCGAACGCACCGCCGAAGGCGGCGCCGACGAAGAGGGAGGGCCCGAACACTCCGCCCGAGCCCCCCGAGCCCAACGTGAGGGCCAGGGCGAGTGCTTTGGCGAAGGAAAGGCCCAGGAGGAAGCCCGCAACGCCCGGGGTGGGGGAGAACTCCCCAGCCAAGATGCGATCCACCGTTTCATAACCCGTCCCCAGCACCTGTGGCACCAGGAGGGCCAATCCCCCAAGGAGGAGGCCGCCCCCGGCGGCCCTCAGGGGCGGGGGTACAGGGAGCAGGTCGAAAAGGTCCTCGAACTTGTAAAGCAGCCGTGTCTCCGCCAGCCCTACCAGCGCCGCCCCGAACCCCAGCCCCAGGTAGAGAAGGAGCTCCCAGGGGGAGCGGAGGGAGTAAGGGGGCACGGAGAAAGCCGGTTCCGGCCCCAGGAAGGCACGGGAGATCATGGTGGCGGCGGTGGAGGAGATCACCAGGGGCACGAAGGAACGGGTGCGAAGCTCGAGCAATATCACCTCCACGCTGAAGATCACGCCCGCGAGGGGGGTATTGAAGGTGGCGGCAATCCCCCCCGCCGCTCCACATCCCACCAATACCTTGAGTTCCCCCGGAGGCAAGCGCAGATACTGGCCGACCGTGCTTCCCAAAGCGCTTCCGATCTGGACGGTGGGACCCACCCTGCCCGCCGCTCCCCCGGTGCCGATGCAAATTCCGGAAGCGAGGGCCTTGGCGAGCGCCATTCGGGGACGGATCCGCCCCCCCTGAGTGGCCACGGCGGCCATGACCTCGGGGACCCCGTGGCCCTTGGTCTCCGGGGCGAAGAACCCGGTGATGAGACCTACCAGAAGCCCGCCCAGGGCGGGGATGACCACCGCCCAGGGCCCCAGTCCGTGCTCGGACGGGGGAAGATAGGTCCGGGAGAACGTGCCGTAGTAGGCAAGATCCCCCACCCAGAAAATGAACCACCGGAAGAGGATGGCCCCGAATCCTGAGAGCATCCCTACAAGGACCGCGAGGCCGCACAAACGCAGATTGACCCCGAAAATCCGCTTCCAGGAATTTTCCGTGCCCATCCCCGGAGATGGAGTATAAAGTGCCCCGTTCGTTACTCAAAAACTTCTGTGCAAAACCCGTGTGTTTCGGCCGACTTTTTCGCTTAAGCAGGCGTTCCTTTCGAGCCTGGATGAGGAAGGGAAGCTTTTTTGGTCACAGGCCTTCCTAAGACGGCACCTTCGTCCCGGCAAAAGGGGCGTCCGCCTGGCTCGACAATCTCGGGATGCCGATGGTCAGCTATGGAAGTTGAATCCTTTTGCACCATCCTTTGCCCGCAAGTTCAGACCTTGGAAAGCCAGTGGCCGAGCTTCTCCTTTTTCGTCCTCAGATAACGCCAGTTATGGGGATTCGGCTCCA
This sequence comes from Candidatus Bipolaricaulota bacterium, assembly GCA_021163465.1. Lineage (GTDB taxonomy): Bacteria > Bipolaricaulota > Bipolaricaulia > Bipolaricaulales > Bipolaricaulaceae > UBA3571. The sequence continues at coordinate 2,728 of JAGGWU010000173.1, read as the reverse complement.
CTTCTATAGGGATATGCTCTACGATCTCGAGCCCATAGCCGGAAAGGCCGATCACCTTGCGCGGGTTATTGGTAAGAAGGCGGATCTTCCGTATCCCAAGCTCCACCAGTATCTGCGCCCCGATACCATAGTCCCTGAGATCTGGGGGGAAACCCAAGGCCCTGTTAGCCTCCACCGTGTCGAACCCCCGGTCTTGGAGCTCGTAAGCGCAAACCTTGTTGGCCAACCCAATCCCCCTCCCCTCCTGGCGCATATAGAGCAGCACCCCCCTTCCCTCGCGCTCTATCATTTCCATGGCCTTGTGGAGCTGATCGCCACAGTCGCAACGCAGCGATCCGAAGGCGTCCCCGGTCAGGCATTCCGAATGTACCCTCACCAACACGGGTTCCTCGCCGGCTACCTCCCCCTTCACCAGTGCCACGTGTTCTTGCCCTGTGATCAGATCCTTGAAGGTTACGATGCGAAAATGCCCGTACTTGGTCGGAAGGTTGGCCTCCGCCACGCGTTCCACGAGCTTCTCCCGCATCTTCCGATAGGCGATGAGATCCGCGATCTTGATTAGAGGAAGGCCGTGTTTAGCGGCGAATTTCTGTAGGTCCGGGAGTCGGGCCATGGTTCCATCTTCCCTCATGATCTCGCAGATGACGCCCACCGGCCGGAGACCGGCCAGGCGGCAGAGGTCTACCGCCGCCTCGGTATGTCCGGCACGCCGCAGCACCCCTCCATCCTTGGCTACCAGCGGGAAGACGTGTCCTGGCCGCACCAAATCCGTGGGCTTCGCTTCCGGATCGGCCAAAAGGCGTATGGTATGGGCACGATCATGGGCCGAAATCCCCGTAGTAACCCCCTCGCGGGCATCTACCGAAACGGTGAACGCGGTCTCCTGGTGATCCCGGGGAGGATGCACCATTAAGGGAAGGTCAAGCCTTTCCGCCCATTCCTTGGGCATAGGAACGCAGATGAGGCCCCGTGCTTCCTTGAGCATAAAATTTATGGCCTCGGGAGTGGCGAACTGGGCAGCCATGATGAGGTCGCCCTCGTTCTCCCTGTCCTCATCGTCCACCACGATCACCATCAAGCCCCGACGCAGGGCCTCAAGGGCCTCCTCTATAGTCGAAAAGCTCACGGCTCCCTCCAGCTGCGCAGGTATTTCCCGATGATGTCAAATTCCAAATTCACTCTATCTCCGGGACGCCGGCGTTTCAAGTTTGTGCTTTCCCAGGTGTAGGGAACGATGGCTACGCGAAACGAGCCGTCCTCCACCCCAAAGGGGGTAAGGCTTATCCCGTCTACCGCCACCGAGCCCTTCTCCACCACCAAGGGCGAGTATTTCGCTGGAAAAGCGATGTGAACAACCTTTTCGCCTCCACGGGGGATTATCGCGGCGACCCTTCCCACCGTGTCCACATGTCCGAGCACGAGGTGTCCTCCCAGCGACTCACCCAGACGCAGGGCCGGCTCCAGGTTCACCAGGTCTCCGGGGCGGAGATCCCCCAGCGCGGTCCGCTCCCATGTCTCGCGGGAAAGATCGAACCGCACCTGCTTTCCCTGGACCTCGATCGCGGTGAGACAGACACCGTTTACGGCGATACTGTCTCCTGGGGTAATGGAAAGCCTCTCGGTCAGGATAAGGAGCCCTTTCCCGCCGCGCTCTACCACCCTGCCCAAATCCCGCACGATCCCGGTGAACATCCTGTGTATTATCTTCGGAAGGTCGGCTGACGGGTAATGTCGTTGAGTTTTGCCGGGTTCCAGCGTGTTGGGCGCGGTATTTCCCCTTGTGGCTGGTGCCTTAAAGGGGCCTTCATGTCCGGCGAGGGCGGGGTGAGGGGCTGAAGATCTCGGGAGGCGGAAGCCGCGGTTCGTGAGTGACGCACTTCCCGGAGGGGACGATCCGAAGGATTTGCCCCGACGCTTGAAGGACTCAGGAGGGTTCCGCGGCGCAAGATATCCGCAACAAAAAATCACGTTTGATTCAATTGTAGCGACCGGAGGAACCCGCGTCTTTCCAGCCCCGGTGGTCCTCGTGGAACCGGGAGGAGGCGGGACAGCCGGGGCACTCCTTGAGATACCGGCAACATTCCGCGCAGTTCGCCCCACACGGGGATCGCTCTTCCCTTGTTTCAGGAAGCCGGGGTTCCATATAGGCGGGAAAGGCAGGGGATTCGGTCACGTACACCGCCGCCTTCTTAAGCCCCAGGGTCACCGCCGGGTTCGTGGAAATCGTCCGGAGCCACCAATCCCTCCACCGGGGAAGGAAGAAAATCCCCACCACCAAGTTCCCGAACGCACCCATGAAGTAGACGAAGGGACAGGGGGAATAAACCTCCGCGATCCTCCGCGCCGCCTCCTCCGTAGGGGCCTCCCCCACCAGCAGATAGCAACGTGTTTTCTCCTCTACCTTCCTTTCCATAAGCGGAAAAGCTCCGCGAACGCGGGCTTGAACCGGCTCGCGAAATCACCCGGTGAGATCGGTTCGGGCTCGTTGGGAACCGTGATGTAGGGAATGCGGATTCCCCGTATCTCCAAATAACCCGCGGGTCCCGCGGCCAAATCAGGCCAGTCGTCCACCTTGTAGGTGCGCTCGTACTCCTCCCACGGGACGGAGTGGGTGAGGATCCCGTCGCCGCGGGCCCGATCGTGGCGGGCCAGGTTCCTCCGCCAGGATTCCTCCACCGAGACCTCGAGGTACAGGATCGCCCCCCGTTCCAGGACACGGGGATGCAGG
>JAGGWU010000146.1 GCA_021163465.1 Candidatus Bipolaricaulota bacterium | reverse complement strand
TCAACGACTTCGTCCATGTAGCGATACTGCGGGCCGCCCTCTATTCAGCTTTGGAGGAGCACGGCGAGCTTCGTTTCGACCGAGTTACCCAGGAGGTCGTGCGCCATTCCGGGCTTACTATTGGCGACATCGCCCGGAACAAGGACTTGGACGAGTCCTCCAGCTTGGCCAGGGAAGTCTGGCAAACGTTCCAGGAAATCACCGAGTACCGTGTGTACGAGGATTTCCGCCGGGGATGGCGGGTGGTGCTCCCTACCCTGGAGGACGTGGGGCTGTTGCGGCTGGACTACCTGGGGCTACCGGAGCTGGTAAAGCAGGAGGAGCGGTGGCGGGGATTGCCGGGCTGGGAGCAGCTTCGTCCTGAGAGGAGGGCATATCTGCTCCGAGCTTTTTTGGACTACCTCCGGGGGAGAGGTGCCATCCACGCCAGGGTGCTCGAGGAGGAGACACAGCGAAGTCTGGCCAGGAGGGCTTATCAGCATCTGAATCCCTTTTGGGGGCTCGATGAGGACGTGGAACGGCTTGTGCCTGCTGCTTATTTCGCTCGGGCCGGCCAGGGGCGGTACAAATTCTGCATTTCTGCCCGCTCTGCCCTCGGCAGGTTCCTTAGCAAGGAGCTGGGCCTGAAGCCTATCGCCTGCGAGGCCATGCTAGATGGACTTTTGGAGCTTCTCTGCTCCCAGGGTCTCCTGAAATCTTCTAAGGATCGGCGAGGTGTGCAGCGCTACAGGCTGGAAAGCGCCTGCCTCATCTGGCGCCTGGGAGATGGCACCCCTCCACCTCCGGATCCGGTGCGGACCAAAGGCGGCGATCCCGAGAGGGCAAAGGATTGGGTGAATACCTATTTCCAGCGGTTCTATCGCGAGGCCGCTCAAGAGCTCGCAGCCTTGGAAGCCAGGGAACACACCGGTCAGGTTGTGACCCCTGGCGAGCGACAGAGGAGGGAACGGCGATTCCGCTGGGGGCCGGAGGACCGGAATGACCCGACGCTGGGGCGGCGTTTGCCCTACCTTGTCTGCACGCCCACCATGGAGCTGGGAATCGACATCGCCGACCTGGAATTGATCCATCTCCGTAACGTTCCGCCCACCCCAGCGAATTACGCCCAGCGAAGCGGACGGGCGGGGCGTCAGGGCCAGCCCGGTCTAGTGATTGCCTACTGCGGTGCCTACAGTAGCCACGACCAGTACTTCTTCCGTCATCCCGAAGAGATGGTGGCCGGGAGTGTCCGTGCTCCCCGGCTGGACCTTTCGAACGAAACGCTTCTCCGAGCTCACATCCACGCCGAGTGGCTGGCCCAGGTCAACCTGCCATTGAAGGAATCGATCGAGCAGGTCATAAACACCACGATCGAGTCCGAGCTTCCTCTCTATGAAGACGTGAAGCGCCAGATCAGCTTGGGTCCAGAAGCCCTGGGAGTCCTGCGGGCTCGCCTCAAACGGATGCTGGGAGATCCCAGCGCCTACGGGATAGATTGGGACTGGGTGGAGAGGGTCCTTGCGGAGGCGCCAACCGAATTCGACCGGGCCTTTGAGCGCTGGCGGGAGCTCTACCGGTCGGCAAAGAGCCTTCAGGATCAGGCCTTCGCTGAAATGCGAGCGGCTCGGACAAAAGAGGAGCAGGAAAGGGCCTATCGCAAGATGCGGGAAGCCCAGCGCCAACTTAACCTCCTACTACAAGTTGACGTGGCCCGCGAGGAAGGAGACTTCTACCCCTACAGGTACTTGGCCACCGAGGGGTTCTTGCCCGGATACAACTTCCCTGCGCTGCCAGTGCGGGCCTGGGTTCCTCGGGGTGACGGTGAGTTTATTGTCCGGCCGCGGTTCAGAGCTATACAGGAGTTTGCTCCGCATAACACCGTCTACCATGAGGGGGCCCGCTGGCGGGTCGTTCAGTTCCAGGCCGCGGCTGAAGCTTTGGAGAAAAGGCGAAAGCAAATGCGATTCTGCCTAACCTGTGGAGCGCTGTGTCCGCCCGATCTGGAACGGTGCCCGGTGTGTGATACGTTGTTCGATGCTGAGAACAGCGAGATCCTAAATCTCATTGAGATGCCCAATGTCCGGCTGCGGCGGTGGGAACGTATTAGTTGTGATGAGGAAGAGCGAAGGAGAAGAGGTTACGATGTAAGACTCGCTTTTGCATATGGCCCACCAGGGAGCAGGCGCCAATTGATCCGCGCGGATGCCGTGGTAGATGGGAAGCCTGTCCTGGAGCTAGTATACGCGCCGTCTGCAACCATTGCGCTCATAAACCGGGGACCACGTGGAGCCCGCATCCCAGGATTTCTCGTTGATTTAGACACAGGGATGGTACTTCAGGAGAGAGATATCAGTGAAAGGGGAAGCGACAGGACGCATGTAGAACGGGTACAACTGTTCGTTCAGGACGTTCAGAATATGCTCCAGGTCCGGATTCGTGACAAAGCGGTGGCAGAAGACCCCGTCGCAGAGGTGAGTCTCCTCTATGCACTGAAGCGAGGCATTGAGCAAGCCTTCCAGCTTGAAGAGGACGAACTTGAGGTGGAAATTCTTGGGAGAGGTCGGTGGCATTCTTTAGTGTTCTACGAGGCCGCTGAAGGGGGACTTGGTGCCCTTCGTCGTCTGGTAGAAGAACCACATTCCCTGGCACAGGTGGCTCAAGAAGCCCTGGGACTTTGCCATTTTGCCCTCGACGGGACCGACAAGGCAGAGGACGCCCATCCTGCTTGCTACGAATGCCTGTTAAGCTTCAACAATCAATACCTGGCACCCTTGCTGAATAGGCTGCGAATCAGGCCGTTTCTCCTCACCTTGGTGAAGTCAAAGGTGGAGAGATATTCAGCCGGTCGGGCCAGAGAAAACCAATATCGATGGCTGTTGGAACGGATCGACCCAAGGTCGTCTCTGGAGAGGGAAGTGCTGGATCTGATGTACCGTAAGGGGTATCGCTTGCCCGACGGCGCTCAGAAATCAATCCCCGAGCCACGATGCCTAGTGGATTTCTTTTACGAACCGAACGTGTTAGTGTTCTGCGACGGCCCGGCCCACGACCTCGGAACCACGCGGCGTGAGGATGAAGCCCTGCGGCTGGAGCTCGTTGCCCAAGGGTACCGGGTTGTTGTGCTTCGATATGATGAGGACCTCGAGACACAGTTCCGTCGCTACCCGGAGGTGTTCGGAAAACCGGAAGTCTGAGAGAACACGGCTTGTGGTAAACGGCTTTGCACGAGTGCTAGATCACAGATCGGGTGCCTCACCGTTCACGAGGATTTGTACCTCGACGGGTTCTCCCTTTAGGTGTTCGAGGTAGAACTCGGACCGCTCGGTGTGGACTGGGATCAGTGTCTCAGGGGCGATCTCCCGGGCGATGAACAGGAGGTCCTCTGGACTTGCATGACCTGAAGCATGGACGCCGCCCATGAAGGTGGGACGCCCCTCTTCGCCCACCTCGAACCCATGGACCTCCATCCCGAAGAACTTGAGCCACTCCCACAGCCGCCGCATGTCGACCTCTTGCTCCTCACCGTGGGCCTCGCTTGAGGAGTAAATGTAGACGCCCCCGTTTGGCTGTATGTCGAGAAGGTTTTTCAGGTCCCAGAAGCTGAAGGCGAGGATGAAGTTCCCAGGGTTCTCCTTCACATCCTTCGGCCCGACAAGCCGCTTCCGGTGCCGCTCGCGAAGCCGCCTGTCCCACGCCTGAGGACTCACCACCACGTCGTCGTAGATCGCAAGGTGTGGCGAGTTCACCACACCGTCAAGCCAGCCACATGCCTCCAAGGCCTCCAGGAGGTACATGTCCTTGGACAGCACCACCAGCATCCGGCCAGTGACCTGGGCGATCTCAAGGAACCCTTTTAAACGCTCGATTTGCCTGGGACTGAAGTCGGCGATCACCAGCTTCCCTAGGCTCCTCTTGACGATCTCGTGCGCCCGGGCCTGGACGTCCTCTTCCGTGGGGTTCTCCCTTCCCAAAGGGCCAGCCCTCGTCCCCTCGATGAGGAGAAGACGTGGGCGAAGACGCCGGGCTTCCTCTACAAACTTCAGGGTGGCTTCCCGGAGCTCCCCGTGAAGCCGCAAGTCCCCGGTGTAGACCACCCAACCGGCGTCCGTCTCCAGGGCGTACGCCAGTGCCCCGGGGATGGAGTGGTCCACCGG
>JAGGWU010000135.1 GCA_021163465.1 Candidatus Bipolaricaulota bacterium | reverse complement strand
CCGGTGGACTGGGACCCCGATACAGGGCTCGGCAAGGCGTACTTCGTCTACGCCTACGCCTGCCACATCGCCGAGGTGGAGGTGGACCTCCTCACCGGGGAGGCCCGGGTTGCGCGGTTCTGGGCGGTTCACGACTCCGGGAGGATCGTGAACCCGACCTTGGCACGGGGCCAGGTGGCGGGCGGGGTCGCCCAGGGGATCGGCTACGCCCTGATGGAATGCCTTCCCTCGCGGGAGGGGAGGGTCGAGGGGACGCTCATGACCTACCGTATCCCCACCGCCCTCGATATGCCGGAGGAGCTCGTGATCGACTTCGTGGAGGCACCGTACTCCAAGGGGCCCTATGGCGCCAAGGGGATCGGGGAGGTACCCCTCATGGCGTCCCACGCGGCGGTGGCCAACGCCATCTCCCACGCGGTGGGGGCGCGGCTGCGCGAGTACCCCGCCCTTCCCGAGAAGGTCCTTTCCCTAATCAAGGAGCGAAGCCCTTGAGGGGTACCCGTGAGCCTACGACCGGACGGGTTGCGGGATGGCGGCGGGGTATTCGGGGAAGATCGCGAACGGTCGAGGAGCTTTAACGGCGGTTTTAATCAAACCCAATCGACCGGTCCCGAAGTAGAGCCCGCGGTCTTGACCGCTACGGCCTCCAGCGACGCTCCTCCTTCCATTGGTAGAATAGCCCTCCCGTCCATAGGCCAACACCCACCGCTTTGGGCCGGCACAAAACGGTGATCGCCCTCGCCGAAACCCCTCCTGTCCCGGCGGGAGCTTCCTCTCCCTGGCCCACAACCCCGGCCCTCCGCGAGCAGCCGCAAAAGGGGACGCCTCCATCATCTCCAAGCGAAGGCGCGGCGGACGGAGTCGAGGTAGCTTCCCACGAAATCGGACACGAACCGATTGGCCGGGCTGTTCAGGATTTCCCGGGGAGTTCCCACTTGCTCGAAGCGTCCGGCCCGCATCACCGCCACCCGATCCGCCAAGAGGAAGGCTTCCGCTAGGTCGTGGGTCACGTACAGGGTGGTGGTCCCGAGCTCCCGGTGGAGTTCCCGGATCTCCTCCCGGGCCTTTGCCCGGGACGGGGGATCGAGGTGGGAAAGGGGTTCATCCAGAAGGAGGATTTGAGGTGGAAGCACGATCGCCTTTCCCACCGCCACCCGCTGCTTCTGTCCCTCCGAGAGTTCCCCCGGCCTGCGGGGATATAAGTTCCTGTTGATCCCGAGCCTCTGGGTTACCCGGCGCACGCGGCGGGATATTTCCCGCAGGCCCTGGTTCCGCAGTCGCAAAGGGAACGAGAGGTTGGACCATCGCCGCTCGTGATAGACCACAAGATGTGGGAACAACGCGTAATCATGGCCCTGGAAGACCATGCGTACCCTGCGCGCGGGCGGGGGAAGGTCGTTCACCACCACCCCGTCGAAGAGGATCTCGCCTTCGTCGGGCCGGATAAGCCCGGCGATGAGGCGAAGGAGGGTGGTCTTCCCGCAGGCCGTAGGGCCCACCACGGCGAAGAGCTCCCGGTCTTCGATGAGGGCAGAAAGGCCGGAAATGGCCACCGTGCGCCCGAAACGCTTTACCAGCCCCCGAAGCTCAATCCGCGGCATCCCACGGGATCATAGGACCCAAATCGAGACGGGACAAGGACCGTTGAAAAAGGCTAGAACTCATTCCGAAAGTTCCCTCAAGCAAACGATGATACAGGCCAAGATGCAGAAGGCTTCGTACATCATGGCGTTGCCGAGCCAGGCGAAGGTCCCCCTGCCACCTCTTCAGCGTACTTCCGCGGCACCTCCTTCCACGCACAACCGCAGCACATACAGGATCCCGTTCTTTCGGTCATCGACCCGGGGGCGGCCGGTTCGGGCGGAGGCAAAAGCGGTCCCACCGTTCATCCGTCGGCTCATAGCCTTGCTCCCACATGCCTCGAGGTTAGCCGAAAACACACGGGTTTTGAAACCACTTCTAGAAGATCGGCATCACGCATCCTGGGTCGCATTTGGAGGACTGCCTTGGAGAAAGGTTTATTGTTTTCCGCGACATGGGTTGCACCCTTTAAGGCCCTGCCAGGGAACACGAGCGGGCGATCCCATCTCGGTCGCCACGAGGAATAGGCTAACCGAAGGGCTCGAACCCCTCTCGTTCGAAGTCCTCGTCGAAGGCGAGATACAGCTTTACCCCATAGCGCCGCATCACCGCAAAGCTCACACAGTCCACAAGGCTCAAGCCTCTCCTTCCCCGTTTCTCCAGGAGCTTCACCCCCTCCCGGTGGTCCGTGGGGGTGACCCAGTGGACCACGAAGGAGGCGCTCTCCTTGAGGAACCTCAGCGCCGGCTCCAGGCCGAGCCGGAATTGGATGAGGGCCGCGGCCTCCACGAGGTCGTAGGAGTGGGTGAAGAGGTCTTCCCCTTCCCTCAGCGCTTTGGAGAAGAGTCTTTTGGCACGGGAGTGGTTAGGGTCGGCCCTATCGGCCAGGGCGTAGATCGCCGAGGTATCGAGGAAGATCACCGGAAGGCCTCCTCGAGGGCCTCGTCGTGGCGTTCGGAAACCGGGGAAAGCTCACCTTGCTCGGACTCCCCGGCGCCGATGAAGGAGAAGTCCTTGAGGCGGCGCTTCCTCATGCCGAGGCTTTTCTTCAGGGCCTCCCTGATCAAGGAGGCCATCGAGGTCCCCCGCATGTGGGCTTCCTCCTTCAGCCGCCTGTAAAGCTCATCGTCCAGCTGCACCTGTAGCCTCTTCATGGCCCAGGATTATATGGCGTAATGACATCATGGCGCCACAAATAGGGGAATTTAGGTCGCAAGTTGCTTCACAGCGGAGCTTCCTTGCGTGGGGGTCCACTACCTCACACCTTTCCACCGAGAAATGCGTAACGGGTGGCTCGATGAAGATGCGCAAAAGGGGACCACCTTTGATTCCATCACATGGTCTCGCCGAAAGGACGAACGAAACCCGGCCGGCCGATATCCTCTGGGCCAATATCTCCATTGGGTCCACAGCCTTGAGGGCTGCCTCCTCTCCAGGAAGCGGGAAAGCTCCGTGCAGGGCGCCGATCCCGGAAGGGGAGATCGCCCCCAAAAGCACCTCCCCGGGTGAAACAACCACCGCCACGGCGCACTCCCCCGTCCCGAGAAAAGGGAGGACGGTGTAAAGGAGGGCTAGAAGAAACCCGTGTGTTTTCGGCCAACCTCGAGGCATGCGGGAGCAAGGCTATGGGCCGACGGATGAAGGGTGGGACCGCTTTTGCCCCCGCTCGAACCGGCCGCCCCCGGACCGATGACCGAAAGAACGGGATCCTGTATGTGCTGCGGTTGTGCGTGGAAGGAGGTGCCGCGGAAGTACTGTGTAATGGCATGGCGGAGGCTAAAGAGGTGGCAGGGGAATCTTCGCCTGGCTCGGCAACGCCATGATATACAAAGCCTTCTGCATCTTGGCCTGTATCATCGTTTGCTTGAGGGAACTTCGAAATGACTTCTAGAGGCCCAAGAAGTTATAGATCCCTTCGAGGAGCCCTTGGGCAATGCGCTCGCGGTAAGCCGGGTCGAGGAGGCGACGACGCTCAATAGGATTGGAGAGATACCCCACCTCGGCCAGGGCGGCGGGGAGCCTTGTGTGGCGCATGTAGAGTTTTTGTGAGCGAACCCCGCGGCTTGGGGCACCGGTGGCCTCTACAAGCCCCTCCAGTACCGTCCGCGCCAGCGTCCAGCTCGGATCATCGGGCCCGCGGGAGTCGTCCACCCAGACCTCGATGCCCCTCACGCGGGAGTTGGAGGAGTAATTGGCGTGGACCGAGAGATAAAGGACCGCCCCCACCTCCTCGGCGAACCGCACCCGCTCCTTCAAGTCCACGTAGCGGTCGGTGATGCGGGTGAGGACCACCTCCACAGGCCCTCCTTGGGCAAGCTGAAACAGGCGGAGGACGATGTCGAGCACGATGTCCTTCTCTTTTATCCCGGCCACCACCGCCCCGGGGTCCTCTCCTCCATGGCCGGCATCCACTACCACGATCAATGGGGGGCTCCCCACGGGTCCGGCGGCGAGAAAAGGGAACATGAGGAACCAAGCGAGAAAAAGGAACCAGCACCGTCGCATCGCAGCGGAGTTTATAGAGCAGTGGGAGCGGGAGATCCATCCCGCCGGTTAGGGAACGAGCGGGCGGATGGGATAGGAAGCGCGGACCGTTGACCGCCGTGGGGTGGGCCGGTAGAATACAAAAAAGAAAATGTTTCTCAATTCTTTTGCCAATCTGGAAACCCTTCCCCCAGGATGCAAGGCGCGGGTGGTGAGGATTGAGGGCGGGAGGGGTCTGGTGGCCAAACTCTCCCGCCTGGGGATCGTCCCGGGAGCCGAGGTTGTCTCGGTATCGCGGGCACCGGTGGGAGGACCGGTGTTGGTGGAAGTGAACGGGGCCCGGGTCGCCTTGGGACGGGGTGTGGCGCGGAAGGTGGTGGTAAGGCCAGGTGCTTAGGGTCGCCCTTGTGGGCCAGCCCAACTCCGGGAAATCCACCCTCTTCAATGCCATCGTGGGATATCGAGCGGTGGCGTCCAACTTCCCCGGGACCACCGTTGAGGTCCTGAAAGGGAAAGCCCTGGTAGGGGGAAAGCCCGCCGAGGTGGTGGACCTCCCGGGCATCTATTCCCTCCACGCGGGCGATCCCGCCGAACGCCTCGCCCGGGACTATCTCTTATCCGGCCAGGTGGACGTGGTGGTAAACGTGGTGGACGCCTCGCTCCTGGGGCGCTCGCTGGAACTCACCCTGGAGCTTGCGGAGCTCGGCCTCCCTCTGGTGGTGTGCCTCAACATGATGGACGAAGCCCATCGCAAGGGGATCCACGTGGACAGCGAGAGGCTTTCGGAGGTCCTGGGGGCCCCGGTGGTGGAATCGATCGCCGTGCGCGGGGTGGGGCTAAAGGAGCTCCTCGCGGCAATACCCCAAGCCAAGGTACCGACCCCGCCGCGCTATGCCGCCGACGTAGAGGAAATCCTCACACGGCTTGCGGCGGTACTTGCTTCCCGGGAGACCCGGCTTCCCCCGCGGTACCTCGCCGAGGTCCTTCTGGCAGGGGAGGACCTCCCGGAGGAGGTGGGCGACGGCGAGCTCACGGAGGCGGTGGAAATTGCCCGAAGGGAGTTCGTTTCCCGGCGAGGACAAGATCCTGCCTTGGTCTTATCCGCCGAACGCCACGCCCTGGCCCTGGGGATCTTCGAGGAAGTGGCCCGGGTTACCCATGCCGCCGCGAGCCTGCGGGACCGGGTCGATTCCCTTCTCATGCACCGGGTATGGGGCTATCCCATCATGCTGGCGGTCCTCCTCGCCCTCTTCTTCGGGGTGTTCAAGCTCGGGGGCGTTTTGGAAGGTTACCTGCTCCCTCCCTTGGATGCGCTTACCGCAGCGGTGGAAGGGGCGTTCCCCGGTCCCATCGGCAAGGTGCTGGGCGGGGCCCTCCAGGGGCTATGGGCCGGCATCGGGATCGTGCTTCCCTATCTCGTTCCCTTCCTCTTCTTCCTCGCATTCTTGGAGGACGTGGGGTATTTGCCCCGCGTCGGGTTCCTCTTGGACGGGCTCATGCACCGGATCGGCCTTCACGGAAAAAGCGTGATCCCCTTCCTCTTGGGATACGGTTGTTCGGTGCCGGCGGTTTTGGCTACCCGGATCCTGGAGGAGGAGCGGGATCGCTTGGTCACCGCGGCGCTGGCGGTAATGATCCCCTGTGCTGCACGTACGGTGGTGATCTTCGGGATAGTGGGCCGCTATGTGGGCCCTTGGATCGCCTTCTCCCTCTACCTTTTGAACATCCTGGTCGTGGCGGCAGCGGGAACCCTCTTGCGCAAGCTCCTTCCAGGAATTGGGCCGGGGCTGATCATGGAAATACCGCCTTACCGGCTCCCAACTTTGCGCACCATGCTTCTTAAGGTGTGGTTGCGCCTGCGGGGGTTCATCACCGTGGCCTGGCCCACCCTGATCGTGGCCTCGGCTTTCTTTTCCCTGATCGAGGCCTTGGGCTGGACTCGATTCTTAAATACCTTGGCACTCCCGATCACCTGGCCTTTAGGACTTCCGGCCACGGTCGGGGTGCCTTTGGTTTTTGGGATCCTGAGAAAGGAGCTCTCCCTCATCATGCTGGGACAAGCCTTGGGGACGATGGACTTCGGGGCGGCCCTTTCCGGCAGGGAGATGGTGGTTTTTACCGTTTTCGTGATCTTCTACGTCCCCTGCATCGCCACGGTAGCGGCGCTGTGGCGGGAGCTTGGCCACCGCAAGACCCTGCTCGTTGTGGCGGGTACCGTGGGGGTGGCCCTCGTGATCGGCCTTATCGTCCGGGGCTTTTCGTGTCTCTTTGGGATCGGGACCTGTTGAGCCCAGATGTACCGCACCCCGACCAAAAAAGTTGATATCTTGATACCCCGGTGATCGGCGAGATATTGAGTCCGATCTTCCTCCTCGTTGGGGCAAAGCCCCCGGATGCGGCGCCTGAGGCTCGAGCAACCGTGGGGGAGTTGGAGACCACGATCCGG
>JAGGWU010000165.1 GCA_021163465.1 Candidatus Bipolaricaulota bacterium | reverse complement strand
GGATGAGGCTGGTGAAGCTGGCGGTGAGCATCACCCCGGCGGCGAACCCCAGGGCCCCGTCCAAAAGCCCCTCCCGCGGCCGGCGCCACACCACCACAAGCAGCGCCCCCAGGGTATTGAACAGGGTGATAACGATGCCGCCTAAAAGGCCCTGAAGGACCGGGTTCCCGCCCGAAAGCCGGGTGATGAGGGCTTCCATCCGGGGTCAGAGCACGTGTATCGCCCCGCCCAAGGGCACCTCCGCCGCCTCCCCCAGGGCCTCGGACAGGGTGGGATGGGGGCGGATCGCCGCGGCGAACTCCCCCAAGGTTAAGCCCTTATGAAGCGCCAGCGAGGCCTCGCCGATCAGCTCCGAGGCCCACGGCCCCACGATCCCCACCCCGAGGATCCTTTTCGATCCCTTCTCGGCGATGACCTTCGCCAGGCCGCGGTTGTCCCCCAGGGTGAGGGCCCGCCCCGAGGCAGTGAAGGGAAATTTTCCGATGACGACATCATATCCGCGCTCCCTCGCCTCGGTCTCCGCGAGGCCCACGGTGGCGATCTCAGGCGAGGTGAACACCACCGCCGGGACCGGGGGCCTCTCTTTGGGTTCGCGACCACAAATGATCTCCGCAGCCCTCTTTCCGTCCCAATGGGCCCGGTGGGCGAGCATCGGCCCGGGGACCACGTCCCCCACGGCGTAGATCCCGGGAACGGAGGTTTCGAGGCGCTCGTTCACCCGGATGAACCCCCGTTCGTCCCGCTCGACCCCCAGTTCCTCCAATCCCAGCCCCTCGGCGAAGGGCCGCCGCCCCACGGTGACCAACGCGAGCTCCGCCTCCACTGTGAACTCCTTCCCGCCGGGCCCCTGAACCCGGGCGGCTATCCCCGCTTGGGACCTCTCCAACCCGATTACCCGGCTTTTCGTGTGGACTTCTACCCCCAACTGCGGAAGCCCTCGGGCAACATGGGAGACGAGCTCGGGATCGATCCCCGGGAGGACCCGATCCAAAAGCTCCACCACCACGACCTCGGTCCCCACGCAGGCGAAGAAGGTCCCGAGCTCCATCCCGATGTACCCTCCCCCCACGATGAGGATCCGCTCGGGCCTTTTGGGGAGGGAGAGGGCCTCCCGGGATGAGATTACCATTTCCCCGTCGAACTCGAGCCCCGGGAGCTCCACGGGGGCCGAGCCCGTGGCCACGACCACCGCATCCACCTCGAGCTCCACGTCCGCCCCCTCCACCCGCACGCGCCTCGGGGAGACGAACCGGGCGGTCCCCCTTATGAGTTCGACCCCGTTTCGTTCGCAAAGGAATCTGACCCCTTGGGAGAGGCGCCGCACCACGGAATCCTTCCACGCCTGAAGCTTCCCCCAGCTGAGCGAAACATCGCTTGCCTCGATGCCCAGCTTCCGGGCCCCGGAGAGCTCCCGCAGGAGCCCCGCGGCATGGAGGAGGGCCTTGGTAGGGATGCAGCCGCGGTTGAGGCACGTACCCCCCAAGGCTTCATCCTTCTCCACGAGGACCACGGACCTCCCGAGTTTGGCGGCGCGGATGGCCGCGGAATACCCCGCGGTCCCCCCGCCGATGACGAGCACCTCCGCCTTTCCCTTCACCCTCGATCACCCGAAAGGATCATGCCCAACGCATCCGCGCTCGACAACTCAAAAAGCTTAAGGAGAAACCTCTACTATTACCCGCTTCGCCCCGATAAGCCCGTTGGAGTCAGTGACGATCAGGGTCACCGTCCACCGGCCGGGTTCGGGAAAGGAGACGGTGACCTCCGCCCCGGTCGCGCCCAAGGCGCGTGGACCAAGACGGAACTCCCAGCGATATTCCACGATCTCGGCGTTGAAGGCCTTGCTTCCGGCGCCCGAGAAGCGCACCGGCTCCCCCACACGGGGACTCTGGGGCGAATAGGAGATAGCGGCGATGGGAGGGCCGAAGGTCACCACCACCGGCTTCGGCTTGCGGTAAGCGCCGAAGGCCGCCTCCGCGGTCCCATACTCCGGCACCTCCACCTCGACCTCCCCCGTGGTGGTGAGAACGTACCGCTCGGGGAGGCTCTCCTCGATCAGCCTGACCGTGTAGCGTCCCGGCGGAAGCTCCAAGGAGACAAGGCCGGCGGCATCCGTCCTCAACCGCCACGTTCCCCCTTCCCCGGAGACCACCGCTTCCACCCCGGGGATCCCGGCCTCTCCGGGATCGTGTAAACCGTCCTTGTCGGCGTCATGGAAAACGTGGACCTTGAGCCACGCCCGCGGACGTAGCGGTATCTCCACCACCACCTCCTTCCCCCGCTCCACCCTCACCTCCGGCAGGGGAAGGAGCGGGACGAACTCCGGAGGGGGTTCCACAAAAGTGATCCGGTATCTTCCGGGAAGGAGGGGAGGAAACGCGAAGATCCCCTCGTCCCCGCTCAAGGCTTCGGCACCGTTGGTCTCCAGTAACACACCTTCCACCCCTTCGTCCCCGGGGCCGAAGGCATGGTCGCCGTCCCGGTCCAGGAAGATCCGACCCCGGATCCTCCCCCGGGTGGGCCCGAGGAAGGGAAAGTCGGCGGGGAAGCTGAGGGAAAGGCTCGCTTCCCATCGTGATGCGCCCTCCTCCAAGGTATAGGTCAGGCGTCCCGAGGCCTCGCCCTCTTCCCCCGTGGGGACATCGCGGAAGGAGCACGAAAGCTCGGCCCTCTCTCCTCCAGCGCGAAAGACCAGATCAGGGCTCCCCAATACCCCGGGAAACCTCGCCCTGAGGGTGAACGACGAGGTGGGGGGTTCCGCCCCGATGCCCAACGCCCCTGTCACCCCGGCACGGAAGGAAAGCTCCACGACCTCGGCCCGGATGGTGAGGCCTCCGGAAAGGGAAAGCCTCCCCACGGTGGTCCCGGCAACGAAGTCCTCCGTGAACGAACTGTCGAGGGAGATATTCCAGGAAATGGGCGCCTCCCCACGGAGGGAGAGACGTGCGGAGAGGACTTGCTCGTCCACGTCCGGAGGGGGAGGTTCGGCGTAACGCCTGATATAGCCCAGCTCCAGCCGTGGCCGAAGCGGCGCATCCAGCGAAAAAGGGACCCGAAGCTCGTGGGATACAAGCCTTTCCGCCGGAGTTTCCCGGGCAACGGAGACGAACCGATACCTGAGCTCCAGGGGGAGGGAAGCGCGCAAGCTTTCCCAGCGGAAGGAAAGCTCATCCCGCATCCCCTGACGGGGATACCCCGGTGAGATACAAAGGCAAGTGCATCGTAACCGGGAGCCCGGAAGGGAAAGCTCACCCCCCATCTGCACGGCCGTGCCCGTAGAGGAAAGGTCCTCCCCCTGGGAGATGGTTCCCCAAAAGGAGAAGCGGTCTTCGGGGCTCCACCGAAACCCGATATCCCGAAAGGAATGGCCTGCGCGCGAATCCCCTCCCCAAACGAAGTTGAAGGTCACCCCCTCTCCTTCCCCGGTAACGGAGAGGCCCTTGGTGGAGGGAGTGAAGAGCGCCCGCCACCGGCCCAGCCCCTCGATCTCCCCACCGAACAAGGGCTTTCCCGAGACGCCGAGCAAAAGCCCCGCGATCCCCCCGCCGTGGAGGAAGAAGCTTTTCCCGTGCCCTTCCCAACGCAGGCGGAGCCCTCCCAAGCCGTCCGGCGAGGCCTCCATGCCCGCGTCGACCCGGTAGTCGAAGAACTCGATGTCCCCGGTGCCCCGGAAGGAAAAGCGTGGGTCGCCTTCGGAATCGAGTGCCGCCCCCAAGGTCACATCCCATCGGGGATAGAGGCTCCGGGGAACGAGCTCGGGAGGCGGCGGGAGAAACCGGCCGGAGGCCCTGAGCTCCTTGACGCAGGTTGGGTCATGGGCCGAGGTGACGATGATCCGCAGGGTGTAACTGCTCCCCGCCCGCGCCCGGGACGGAACCCGGGCCAAAACCTCCACCGCCTCTTCCTCCCCGGGAAGGAGGTGCACCTCCGGAGCAGACACCTCTGCTTCCCACTCCCCGAACCGCTCGAGCTTCACCAAGTAGGTATCGGGGACGTTGCCCGTATTTTCGAGGAGAAACGTCCACACCGCCTCCCGTCCTACCTGGAGTCTTTCGGGGGGATCGCGCCAGGAAAGCTCGAAATCCCGGCGGGGAAGGACCTCGACCTTCGTCCCCGCCTCGGCGCTGATCTTAGGGTCCCCGGAGGAGGTCGCCCGGAGGACGACCGAATAGGTCCCGGCAGGGGCGCTTGGGGGTACGACCAAGTTCACGAAAACGTACTCCGCTTCCCCGGCGCGCACGAACACCGCCTCCATCTCGGGAAAGAAATCCCAACCCTGGGGGATCTCCAACTCCAAAAGGTAAAAATCGTCCTCGGTGCCCAAATTTTCGATGGTGAAAACGTGGGTGACGATCTCCCCCGGGTTCGCCACCTTGGGAGGGGTGGCGATCACCTCCACGGAGTATGGCCCCCCAAAAGCGGCCAGATGCACCGCGAGGGAGACGAAAGCCGCCAGTGCACAGATCGATCCCCTTCGGCCACCGTCCATACCTCAGCCATCTTAGGTGCCGGAATGGCCGAAGAGATGGACTTTTCGTGCGGATGTAATGGATCAAGGGAAACGAAGGAAGGGAAAACGGTGCGTTATATGAATTACTCAGAAGGCAGCGGGACCCGGAACATGATCCCGCCCCGCACCAGGTATTCCCCACCGAAATCGACGGTGGCGAAAGCGTAGTAAACCCCTTCCGGAAGGGGTTCCCCCGTGGGATCCTCCACTACGAGAACCCGCTCTTCCCCCGGAAGGGTGGGGAATTCCTCGATGGAGAAGCTCCGCACCGTCTCACCGAAGATATCCCGGACCTCCACGGTACCGCTGTTCTTCGTGTGGGCGTTCCCGGTGTTCACGTAGTGGATGCGGAGCTTGAGGGGGTTGACCCCCAGGACCTCCACGGAGCGGATCTCGCCGGCGGGTGAAGCGTGGTCGGGATCCCGGCGCAGAAGCTTCAGCGCGTAGGCCACCAATACTCTAGTGCCCATCCCTTCCCCGGGCCTCTCCTCTGGGGGGTATTCGGTCACCAGGAAGAGGGCCCAACGGTCGCCGATGGCATCCTCGGGGGCGGAGATGGCAACCGACACCCAAACCTTCTCACCCGGCGGGATCGCGATGGTGGTATGGGAACAGGTGATCCAGGCGGCACAAGAGCCCTCGAGGGTCCCGGGAGGAAGCACTTGGAGCTTGCCCTCGGGGGTACGGAACCAATCGTGGAGGGTGATGCGGACATCGGCCGCCGTAGAGCCCACGTTCTCCACCCAGAACCCTACGGTGGCTTCCTTCCCCGGAGGAACGGGAACCTCGATGGAAAGGGGATACACGGCGATGTCTGCCCACGCGATTCCCGTGAGGCAAAGCAAAAGGACCGCTACAATGCCAAAGCGTGCCATAAGCTCTTCCCCCTATGGCTATTGTGGCACAACCCAGACGTTGATGACAAATTTAAACTGTTCGCCCGCGGCGCGGTCGCCCAAGTCCGCGAGGTCCACCCGCACCCGATAGGTGTGGGCCTCATCTCCTGGGTTCCCGGAGAACCCCGGAAGGATCGTATAAGAAGGGCATGCGGGCACGGTTATCCAGGACCAGGTGTAAGCGAGCTCCACCGGGTCGGCTGTGAAGGGGGGTGAAGGGGTGGGATCCACCTCGTAACATGCCCTCACCTCATAGGGGATATCCGCGCTTACCTTGACGGCGAGTTCGCCAAGGGGGGCGTAGCGTGACGTTGCCACATAGGCATCACATCCCGCAGGTCCCGGGGCCTGGCACACCGTGGCATCATCTAGTCCTTCGACCTTAATTTCCAGGTTGCAACCAGTGAACCTGAGGTGGGGACGGACGAACGTCGCCTCCCTGCGGCCGGTTGCACTCCACCAATCGGGAAGTTCGTTTGTAAGCCGTACCATAAAAGCGAGCTCATACCCTTGGTCCACGGCCTCGTTTACCGCATCGGTCACGTCTACCGTCTGCCATCCCGGCGAGGTCACGGAAATCGTGGTAGACCAGTAAGGAGAGGGTTGGGAATACCACCCCAATGGGGTTATTCCATCCCAGTCCACCGCCGCGACGGTCACCGAGACGGATTTTTCGCCGACAACGGTCTCAAACCGTAGGCGTAAACGTGCCTCCGTGAAGCAATCCGGAAGGTCGGCTTTATCGAAATGGATATAACTGCGCCATACGATCCATCTCAAAGCCCACCACCCCTCCCGTTTCCACACGAGGCGCACGAAATGGTTGTCTCCGTTTCCGATAAAGAAAAAGCTGTCCTTTGGGGGGAGGGGTGGCCAAAACTTGGCGCGCAGATAGGCCTCCGAGTCGGGGAGGACATCCACCTGTCCCAGGGAAGACAAGGACAGGGCGAGAACGGCGATCAAGCCAACGCTAAAGGCCCTCATCGGTTATCACCCCGGTGAGCTCGGGGGGTTGGCCGGGCGGGATCTCCACCAACACGGGGAGAAATATCTCCTCACAAGCGGGAAGAGGAAGGCCTCGTACCTCTTCTACGTGCTCCTCGAGCTCGGCGAAAACCGGCAGGCCGTAATCCACCGGGATATAGATCGCACCTCCTTTCGGAAGTCCGGCCAGCCCAAAGCTTAACCCCTCCGGAAGCCTTTTGAGGGGAACGCGCGCAAGCCCCGCAAATATGAGGTCGCCAGCTTCCGCGCGCTCCCGGGCTTCCTCCCCACACCTCGCCCACCTGAGTTCCTCCCCGTATTTATTGCGAACCACCACTGGCATGAAGAAAAACCCGCTTTTCAGCACCTTCTCCCAGACTCCCCATGTTTCCCCTTGGTACATCCAGGGGAAAAGGATCGCGGTGGGATCGTTGGGTTCCCGGGTACGGGGATCGTCGGAGAAAAGGGCTTCACCCCTTGCAGAGAAGGCCAGGGCATGGGTGGCGAGGTAGGGGGCCTTCGGTACGCCGGCCACAGTGGCACGGTACTTCAGCACCAAACGCTCCCCCGGGCTTACGCTCTTGAACTCCGCGATGACGAAGACGAGGTCACTTCTACGCAGTACGGTCGCATTACCGGGTGTGAGGGACCCCGATTCGAGCTCCAAGGGAGGGGGCAAAAAATCGACGAAGATCACCTTTTCAGTTGCGTCCAGTGCCTCGAACTCCACCGTGAACTCGAGTATCTCCCCTGGTACAGCGATGGGGCCACCCCTTACCCTCTTGATGAACCTCCCCGGGCCGGGGAACAGCGCACTCGCGGTTCCCGCCACTTCTCGCACCGCTATGGCTACGGGATCGAGGACCGCGCCGGTAGAGGGGACATCCGCCATTACCGTGAAGCCGTCCCCGATAACCAGGCCCTGGACGAACAGGGAGGGCATCTCCACCGTTTCGGTGAGCCTCGAGGCAAAGCCGATACGGGACACCCCATTAGGGGGAAGGGAGGGGATCTTCGACACGACGGCCCGGAACGGACCGATGTCGCTTACGTTGGCCCCTGCGGGCAAAGATACGGGCTCCAGTGCGGGGGGGAGAAGGAAGAGGGCCTTCAGCTCCCCCGACTCCTCGGGGAACAGGTTCCGCACCTCCGCGGTGTAGGCGACCATATCCCCCGGATCAAGGAGGCCATCACCGTCGGCGTCGTGGAAGAGTGACACCATTTGGGAGAGGGAGACCGCGGGGGGCAGGGGGCCTAATACGGGCCGACAATAACCCTCATATGCCCCGGCTTCCCCCACCACGGTGGAACCGGCGATGTGGAGCACCGCGGTGGCGGAGCCCCCGGTATCGGCGAAGCCGAGGAAGGGGAGAGCCAGGGCCGCCAAAAGCGGCCCTGGCCTTGAAAGCAACCTCATAAGGTCGTCGGGTCCTCTACCACGAAGACGATGGTAAAGGTGATTTCCTCCTCGGCGGCGCGGTCGCCCAGGTTCTCGGGCTTGAGCTTGACGTTGTAGGTCTTGGAGAGGCCTCCGGAAGCGATGTTGTTTGTCCCCGTGGCCAGGGGACCGGTCAGCGTTCCAGAGTAGGATCCGGTGTAGCCATTGGGGTCCGTGATCTCCTCGTAGGTCAGGGTGTAGTCGTTGGTCCCGTCGCTGATGATGATCAGGTTCTCAGGATCACCAAACGGTGGATCGACATCGTTTTCCCCTTCCTTGGCGTAGTAGCAGGCCCACAGTCTAAAGTTCGTAATGGCCTTGAGGAGGATCACGATGTCATCGGTCCCGGGATCCCAATCGATCACCGTACCTGCTTCCCAGCCGGCGATGGCATTATCGACATCGCCCTTTTGCACGATGGTGAGATCGTTCCAATTGTCGGTGACTTTGAGATGGATCACCGCGTCCAGCTTCAGTGTCGCCTGGACGCTTCCCCCGGTGTCGGCCAATGCCGCCAAAGGAAGGCCCAATGTCCCTAGCACGAGGAGGAAGATCGTTTTGCGCATAATAAAACCACCTCCATGGATTTATTTTTTTCCATGGGGGTGGTTCGGCAGCCCAGCCACCCTTCGCCCTCACCGGGCGGGAGGGCCTGTAGCTTTGCGCCCCCGGGTTTCCCCGGGTTTGCCCTTTCGCCACACCCGTGCTCGTACTTTATACCACTAGTTACAATTAGTCAAGGTCCGGATGTGATGTCGATAACTAAAAAGGAAAAACGCCCCCGCAGGGGCGTATCCCTTATATGAAGCGGGCTCTTGCGTCCGGAACCTATCCGCACGTTCCCCCGCGGCAGGTCTTCACCTCCACCACCCCGGTGGCCGAGGACTCCGCCCCGGCATCATCCACCACCGTGAGCACTACCGTGTACACCCCATCGCTGTCATAGGCGTGGGAGACCACCTTCCCCTCCGCGGTGGTCCCATCGCCGAAGTCCCAATGGTAGGCAACTATCTCCCCATCGGGGTCATAGGAGGGGCTGGCGTCGAAGTCGATGGCCTCCTTGCGCATGGGATCCGCCGGCCAGAAGGTGAAGTCCGCCGTTGGGGGGGTATTGTCCACGTAGATCCACGTGGTGGCCCGCCCCACCCCCGAGGGGCCGGTCACTACCAGGGTGACCAGGAACGAGCCTGGCCGGGAATAGATGTGGGTGACCTTGGCCCCGGAAGCTACCTCGCTTCCGTCCCCGAAATCCCAGAGGTATTCGGAGATCGACCCCGCAGGGTCCCGGGAGGCGCTTCCGTCGAAGACAACTTCCAAGGGGCTCCGGCCCTGGGTGGGGTTTGCTTGGATCACCGCCACTACCCCCTCCTCGGACACGCTCAAGTTGCAGCCCCAAAGGACCCCTAACGCCCCCAACGCCAGGGCCACCATGACCGCCTTCCGCAGTAACCCCCTCATCCGGAGCATCCCGGCCCTCCTTGCACCGTCACCATCTTGGTCACCGTGGCCGTCGCCCCCAGTTCGTCCACCACCGTCAGGGTCACGGGGTAACTGCCACCGTACCAATAGCGATACTGAACCACCATCCCTTCAGCAGTCTCCCCGTCTCCAAAGGACCAGCGGTACTCCACGATCTCCCCGTTGGGGCTCGTGGAGGCCGAGGCGTCGAAGGTGATGAGCTCCCCCGCCCCGGGCCGCTGGGGACCGAAGGTGAAGTCGGGCGTGGGCGGCGGTGGCAGCACCCGTACCCTCAACGTGCGCTCATCCGAAAGCCCGTCTTGGTCGTAAACCCTGAGGGTCACCGTGTACTCCCCGGGCCGCTCGTAGGTATGCGAGACCAACGGCCCAAATGCCTTAGCCCCGTCGCCGAAGTCCCATATGTACTCGGTGACCTTCCCATCCTCATCGAAGGAAAGTGACCCATCGCAGGTCACCACCAAGGGCGCCTCCCCATATTTGGGGCGGAGGTAAAAGAGGGCTTGAGGGGGTTCGGGAAGGAGCTTGCACCCCCCCAACACCAATGCTATCAACCCCAAAGTCGCGATCCCCAGCTTCCATTTCATCCCTTTCATTCCTCTCGCCCTCCTTCAAAAGGGGAACTCGATCTGGATCCCCCCGGCAAGCCAGAACCCAATGAACCCCACCCGATCCGGATCCCCATCCCCGTTCAGATCCACTTCCCCTTCAGGGGAAAGGAGCGGCGCCTCCGGCTGCCAGTGGCCCCGAAGCTCCAAATACACCCGGAGTCCTGGGAAAAGGCCGAACGCAGCCCGCGTGAACGCCGTACCGTAAAAGCTAGAGGCCACGGCCTGAAGCTCAAGGGAAGGGGGCACATAGGCGAAGGCCCACTCTTCCTCGGGATAGGAAAAATCCCCTGTGTAATCCACAATCGCTCGCGCTATTCCCCCTGAAATCCCCAGGCTAAGGGCTTGATCCAAAAGCGGAAGGCAAAAGAGAAGGCCAAAGCGCATGTTTCGCAGCGAAAGTGAAAGGAAGACCGGATAATCCTGGTCGCCGAGGGCGAAAATCCCGGATGTGTTCGTTTCCGCCTTGAACACCGCCACCTCGAGCCCCAAGGTGATCCCCAGCTCCAGTGACTCCCCGATCCTGAGGCACATGGCGTCGTCCATTACCTCCAGTGGCGGGATGTCCCCCTGGGCTCCCAGGTCCTGCCGGAAGAACTCCAAGGCCCCGTTGGCGGCCCCGATGAACAGGTTCAAGTCCGCCGGATCCACCGGCCCCCACCCCAGGGAGGCCTCGGTGGTGAAACCCAAAGCTAACCCCGGGAGAGCACAGGCGAAAACGATCCAGCCGAAAAGTATCGCTCGCATGATCCGTGACGGAGGCTACACCCAGCTACGTCTAGACCTTAGGACAGGGGCCTTTTAAGCCAGGGGTATTGTTCCGGAATGGGGGGTCCCGTTTTCCCCTTTCCGGGGGTCAAACGTCTTCAGGGGGCCGGGAAGATCCGAAGAGACCAAAGGGGCCTTTATTCCCACGCCCACCCGGGGGAAATCCGTGGGCACCTAAGATGGGGACGAAGGTGCAGGGACAGAGGGCGCGCTTGTGGGCCCTCCCCCGTTCCTTGGTGTATACCCAAAGGTATTGGTCGTATCGCCCCCCGATGGGGGCCACAAGCCTCCCCCCCTCCGCCAGCTGATCCCACAGCGGGTCCGGGACCCGAGGAAGCCCCCCGGTGACGATGAGGCGGTCGAACGGCGCCTCCTCGGGCCAACCCAGGGTCCCGTCCCCCACGCGTACATAGATGTTGCGGTAACCGAGCTCCGCAAGCCGCCGGCGCGCCACCTCGGCCAGCTCCGGCACCCGCTCGATGGAGAAGACCTCCCCCGCCAACTCGGCGAGGATCGCCGTCTGGTACCCGGAACCCGTCCCGATCTCCAAGACCTTCTCCTGGCCCGTGAGCCCGAGGGCCTCGGTCATCAGGGCAACGATGTAGGGCTGGGAGATGGTCTGGCCATGGCCGATGGGAAGAGGGGTATCCTCGTAGGCCAGATGCCTAATGTGTTCCGGTACAAACAGATGGCGTGGGATTTTTTCCATAACGGAGAGGACCCGCTCATCCCGGATCCCGAAGCGCCGGAGCTCCTCCACCATGCGCCGGCGCTCCTCCCGGTACCGATCACTGATCCCCATATAGCTTGAAGGCCTTCAGGGCCCCTTGGGCCCTGAGCAGGAGTCCCTCGGGCACCAGGATCTCCACCTCGGCCAGTCCGTCCACGGTGAACGGGTAAACCGAGTGGGGGACCTGGGTGCGCTTGCGGGCCGGGATCCCTTCCCCCTCCAGGAACCCCACCAAAAGGTTGGCCTCCACCTCCCCCCATACTACGGCCAGCCTCACGTAACGCTCGTCCATCCTGCCTCCCTGAGGTCCAACTCATTATGCACCAAAGCGATACAGGTCTGTGCCTGGAGGGAGTGGGGGCCCAAGGAGATCCGGGGCAATCCCGCCAGGGCCTCCCGGTCTTCCGGGGTGAAATCCCGGTGGTCGGAGAGGAAGAACGCGGCCCTCGCCGGGAAGGTCACCCCCCGGATGAAATCGCCGCCTTCCTCCAGCACATACGGGGAGAAGCCCTCGCCCTCGAGTTCCTCCCGGACGTGGGCCAGGTCCCCCCAGCGGGCATGGATCCCCGGGGTGGATGGGACCCACTCGCCGGGGCGGGCCCCTTGGGCCGCGGCGATGGCCTTCCGGATGAGGGCCGCGGTGGAGCGCTCATCCGGATTGAGGTACCGGATGGTCCTTCCCTCCAGCCGAACGAGGAGCTTCCCCCGGATCACGAAATAAAGCCGGACATCCCGGCGGATCCCGTGGGAAAGGAGGAACGCCTCGGTGGCACAGCGACAGAGGATATCGAGCCTCCCCGCGCTCCCGGGAAGATCCGCCAAGGGGAAATCGGGGGTCATGGGCCCCGTATGGCTCAACACCACGAAGGCCCGTTTTACCTCAATCACCCTCCCAGCCGGAAGGCTGCCCTTCCCGTGGGAACCGGGAAAGGACCTTACCCTCCACCAGCCAGGGGAGCCGCGCCCCGAGTTCCAGGCACTCCGGGGTTGTGCCCAGGGCGAGGCCTATGGGGGTTCCTTCTTGCAAGCCCCGGCGCCAGACCAGGGCCATCCCCACCTGGTTCCCCTTGGGCGTGGCGACGCAGCTCGTCACCCAACCGATCACCCGGCCGCCCCGGTCGGTCACCGCCGCGCCAGCACGTACCGGCCGCGTCCCCGCCGGGACCCCGAACCGGACGATCTCCCGCTCCCATTTTTCCAAGGCCTCCACGTAAGCTTTCCTTCCGATGAAGAAGGGCTTGTGGAGCTTTACATACGCCCCGAACCCGGCTTCATGGGGCAGAACCCCGTGATCTCCCGCGAGCTCATGCCCCCAGAGGGGAAGCCCGGCCTCGCACCTGAGCGAATCCCTGGCCGCAAGCCCACACGGAAGGACCCCTAATCCCTTCCCCGCGTCCAGGATCGCCTCCCATACGGCCTGGGCATTCTCCTTTGGGACGTAGATCTCGTACCCCATGGGCTCACCGGTGTAGCCGGTCCTGGCGCAGATCACCTCCGCCCCCGCGAGCTCGAGCTCGATGAACTCCATCTTCCGCAGGGCCCGGAGCCGAAGGCCTTCCCGTCGCGGAAGGAGCTTCGAAAGCACCTCCCGGGACCTGGGGCCCTGGAGGGCCAGGTCCACCAGGCCCCCTTCCTCGTCCTTGAGGAAGCGGAGCTCCACCTCCCCCGGGGGCTCCACCCAGGGACGATCGGGGTCGGGGCGGATCTCCCCGGAGTTCACGGCCCGGAGCCAGGCGAAGTCCCGGTCCTCGTTGGCCGCGTTCACCACAAGGAGATACCGGTCCCTGGCCAGGCGGTAGATCATGATGTCGTCGATCACCCGGGCCCGGTGGTCAAGGAGGAACCCGTACATCGCCTGACCCGGATGGATCCAGGCGGCGTAGTTGGAGAAAACGAGGTCCAGGAAGGCCTCGGCGTAGCGGCCCGAGACCATGATGGTCCCCATGTGACCGAGGTCGAAGAGCCCCGCCCGCTCCCGCACCGCCCGGTGCTCCTCCAGGGCCGAGGAGAACCAAAGCGGCATGTCGTAGCCGGCGAACTCGGCCATGTTGGCCCCGTGCTCGCGGTGCCAGGCGTTGAGGGGCGTTACCTTGGTGACGCGTGATGGGTGACGCGTGGTGGGTGATGGGTGATGGGTGATGGGCGAATCGAATGGGCGGCTCGCGCGGATCGCCTCACGGACGAGGGGCTCGCCCACGAAGTAGGGCTTCTTTACCGCGAAGAGCTCGGGATGCTTCCCATAAATCTCTTTTATGTCCCCCGTAACCCCGAGGAAAAGTTTCTTTGTGTCGCCTTCGAACTCACCACCTCTCCCTACTCGAAAGCGCTCACCCTCCACCGTGAACTCTACCCACCCATCACTCATCACGCATAACCCATCACCCAAATCCTCGATCACCGCGGGGCCCTGGACCTTGCGGTAGATATCCTCGGGATCGAAGAGGACGTAACAGTCGGAAAGGGCTGAAAGCCACTTCCTGAGCTCCACCCCCTTTCCCCCCGGGGCGGCGACGAGGTACATCGCCTCACCGTAGGGGCCATCGGGGAGCCGGGCCACCACCCCCTCGGAGATCAGGTTCCCCTCGCCGTCGAAGAAGAGGGACCTCACCCCCTCCCCGGGCGCAAGGGAAAGCACATCCGCGGTCCCGGCCTCGTGCAAAAGGTACACCGACCGCCGGCCCCGGAGGACAAAAGCCGTGATGGGTGATGGGTGATGGGTGATGGGCGGGGAGGAGGTTTGAGTCACGGGTTCCTCGGTGAAGCGGGAGAGGAGCTCCCGGGTCCGGGCCCGGGCCTCCTCCAGGACCTTCAAGGGGAGCTTGCCCCGGGAGAGGGGGCCCGTGATCCCGATGTAGGTAAAAGGACGGATCTCCCGGAGGACCATGGCGGTGATGCGGGCGATCTCCTCCATCTCCTCCTTCCCCATCCCGCGCTCGGTGACCCAGGGGGTGCCCATGCGGATCCCGTGGGCATCGGCGGCGGAGGTATCTCCGGGGATGGTGTTCTTGTTGGTGACGAGGCCCACCAAATCCAGTATCCGCGCGGCGATCTCCCCCATCATCGTCTCGCCGTTTCGTGTCTTTATCGCGCGGAGGTCGATCACCAAAAGGTGGGTATCGGTGCCGCCATAGGCGAGCTTGAGGCCCTCTTTTTGGAGGGCATAGGCGAGATATTGCGCGTTCTCCACGATCCTCCTCTGCAGCTTTTGGAACTCCGGGGTCCGGGCCAGGGCGAAGGCGGCGGCGATGGCGGCGAACTTGTTCACGTGTGGGCCTCCTTGAGCCCCGGGGAAGACCGCGAGCTCTATCAGCTTGGCGATGTCGGGATCGGTGGTCATGATCACCGCCCCCCGGGGGCCACACAAGGTCTTGTGGGTGGTGAACATAACGACGTCGGCGTAGCCGATGGGGTTGGGGTAGACCCCGGCGATGGCCATCCCCGCGGTGTGGGCGATGTCGGCCATGAGATACGCCCCCACCTTATCGGCGATCTCCCGGAACGCCGCCCAGTCGGGCGCCCAGGGGTAGGAGGTGTAGCCGGCGATGATCATCCGGGGCCTGTGTTTCACCGCCAGGTCCATGATGTAGTCGTAGTCCAACCTTTCCGTCCTGGGGTCGACGCCGTAGGAGATGACCCTGAAGCGGCGCCCGGACTGGTGGAAAGGGGAACCGTGGGAGAGGTGGCCACCTTGTGAAAGCTCCATGGCCATGATGGTGTCCCCGGGCGAGAGCAAGGCGTCGTAGATGGCCATGTTGGCCGCGGCGCCGGAAAGCGCCTGGACGTTGACGTAGATCTCATCGGGTGGTACCTCGTCGGTGGCGAAGCACTCGGCGGCGCGCCGGCATGCCAGTGCCTCCACCACGTCTACGAGTTCGGTGCCCTTGTAGAAGCGGCGGTCGGCATAGCGGCGGTTGTAGGCCAGACGCTCCGCGAGATCCAAGATCCTCTCCTCGGGGAGCCGGAGGTCTTCCTCCCGGGGATACCCCTCGGCATAAATGGAAGTGAACACGCTCCCCAGCGCCTCCCGCACCGCTTTTGGCGTGAGGGATTCCGAGGGGATGAGGATGATCTTCTCGGCTTGGCGACGCTCCTCGGCCCGGATGAGCTCCGCGAGGGCCCTATCCACCTCCGCCAGGGCTGATCTCAACAATCCGTTCATCTTCCTCCTCCAAGCGCACGACCCTTCCGGGGGGAACCGCCCCGGGCACCCGGTCCCATGCCAGCTCCACGGCCAGGTACATGGCCCCGGAGACCAGCGAATGTCCACCCACCAAAAAAGGGACCGGCGATTCCGCCACCGCGCGGGCGAGCTCCCGTAAGAAGGGATCCTCCAGGGCATCCCACTCCAGGAGGTCAAAGGAAAACCGCTCTTCCGGGGAAGGCCAGATCCCTAAAGCCCCGAAAAGGGTGCGCACATCCCAGACCACCACGTCCCCGACAGCGGCCAGGGCCGCCACCAGGCCCCTGGGCCCCCGGGAAGCCAAGAGCTCACGAACCAGCGAGCGGACGGGGAGGCCCTCGGCCTTCATGCCGCGACCCTCGATGAGGGCCTGGGTCCGGCAGGCACTGGTGCGCTCCAGGAACCGCAGGAGATGTCCGCTTATCCTCCCCACCAGGAAAAGGTTCTTTCCGGGGGAAACAAGGATCTCCAGGAGGACCTCCGCCCGGGCCCGGGGCATCCCCGAAAGGACGGCCGCCAACTCCGGGGGAAGCCCTTCGGCACAGGAAAGGAGCTGAAGCTCCCCGGGGGTGTCGATATCGAGTTGGGTCTTAGCGTTCCGGGGAAGCTCGTAGCACCGGTAACCCGCGCGCCAATGGACCCATCCCAGGGCGTTATCGTTGGGAAGCTCCCTCAGGACCCCGGGGTTCGGCGGTGCAAGGAGGGCGAAATCGGTGGAGTAAAAGTTATTAAAAACTCCAAAAGGAAGGGGGAATTCCAACTCTAACATATCCCGGATGTCTTCCAGGCCCAACAGAAAGCCGCTCCCGGCGGAAAAGTAAAGTAGACGTTCCACTCCCAGTTCCTCCACCAACGCGGCCAAGCCCTCCCCCAGGTGGAACCCTTGGGAAGGGGTTGGGTGGACATGCACGTCCAAGCCACGCCAATCCCCGGGCTCAGGGGTGAGGAGGTGGACGGGGATGCCCAGGCTACATACCTTCTCCACCAAGGCCCGGGTAGCCGCCCGCCTTGCCTCCCCCACTATCCCCGGGGAAGGAGCCGCGGCCACCACGCAGGCCGTTCCACCCATCCCTTTACGGCTTTACCTCGTAGGGAAGGAGGGCGAGCTTTCGCGCGCGGTCGATCTCGGTGGCAAGTTTACGTTGGTGTTTGGCACAAAGGTGGGTGATCCTCCGGGAGAGGATCTTCCCGCGGCGGTTCATGAACTGCCGCAACACCTCCGGCTCCTTATAGGTAAGCTTCAGGCCCTGTTGGCACACGCGGCAGACCCTCGTCTTTCCCGGCATCTCAGAAAGGCACCTCCTCTTCCGGTTCGGGCTCGGGCAGGGGCACCTCGGGCACCTCCGCCTCGTATTCCGGTGTAGTCTCGGGCCGGGGGCCCAAGAAATGGACGTTTTGGGCCACCACCTCCGTCACTTTCCTCTTCTCACCCTCTTGGGTGGTGAAGGAACGTATCCGCAGCCTTCCATCGATGGCCACCAACCTCCCCTTCTGGAGGTAGGTGGCGCAGGTCTCGGCAAGTTTACCCCAAACCACCACGGGCACATAGGTGGTCTCTTCCTCCCAGTTGTTGGTCTCCGGGTTCAGGACCCTGCGGTTGACGGCGATGGCGAAACGCACCATAGCTTGACCGCTTTGGGTGTAGCGGAGCTCCGGGTCGGCCGTCAGACGCCCGGTGAGAAGGACCCGGTTCAAATCAGACATACCTAGTCACCGTCCGTCCTCACTATTTGGTAACGCAAAAGCTCATCGTCCACCCGCAATCGCTCCTCGAGGGATGAGACCTCGTTCGGCGGGAGGGTGAAGTTCACCAGGACATAGTACCCCTCGCGGAAGTCATCGATCTCATACGCCATGATCCTGGTTCCCCATTCGTCCACGTTCTGGACCTCGCCCCCGCGTTCCCGGATGAGCTGGTTTATGCGTTCGATCTTCTCTTTCCTTCTTTGCTCATCTAAATCAGGACGAATTATGTAAACCACCTCGTAGTCTCTCAGCTCGGGCGCCACCTTCATAACCTCCTCTGCAACCGGATTTTTGCCGATTGACGAACTGTACTATAGGGTTTTATTTTTGTCAACCTGAAGCGGGCTTCTGAGCTTCAGACATGACTTGAGACAGGAGACGCTGGTGGACAAGGGAAAAGGGAAAGGGCACGTTCCACGACCTTACGGACATCCACCCTGACCTTGAGCCTCAACAGCACAAAAAGCCCCGAGTAGAGCCGGTAGCTTTTGGAACCCCACAAGACCATCTCCCGCATCACCTCCCCCAATGCCAACCCGATCCCATACGCCATCAACATCAACGCCACCATCCCCTCTAAGTACTCCTGGGTCTTGTTCATCAGCCGCTCAAG
>JAGGWU010000160.1 GCA_021163465.1 Candidatus Bipolaricaulota bacterium | reverse complement strand
GAGCTGATCGTGGTCTTCGGGGCGCCGGGGGAATCGGACCCGGGGAAGCGGCCCCTCATGGGGAAGGCAGTGGGGGAGTATGCGGATCTCGCCATCGTCACCTCCGATAACCCCAAGGGTGAGGACCTCGCCGAGATCGCGGTCGCGGTGGCACGAGGCCTCGAGGAGGCTGGAGCCGCTTACGAGGTGGAGCTCGATCGGGAGCTCGCCATTCGGAGGGCCTTGGAAGCAAGCGGTCCCGGGGACATCGTGCTTGTGGCGGGAAAGGGGCACGAGAAGCACCAGGTTATCGGCGGTCGCCTCATCCCCCATTCCGATATCGAGTGCCTCCAACGCTTAGGCTACACCCCATGCACTTAGTCCTCCCGGGGGGCCTCTTCCCCAACACGCCTCGACAATGCCCCCGCGAGATGCTCCTGTAACGCGATGGCTCCAGGGCAATGGCGACAAACGGCTCTGGGAAGGGACGTTTCGGTATAATCCAAAGGTTACCGGGGCTCACCGAGCCCGGGCACCCTGATGTATCGGTCCAAGATGGAAACCATCCCCGCCAGTGACCACACAAGCACGATATATATTCCCGCCACGATGAGGTAAAGCTCGAAGTAGCGGAAGTTCCGCGCGGCGATGAGGTTCGCCCGGCCCATGAGCTCCGGGACCCCCACCACGAAGGCCAGCGACGAGTACTTGAGCATGTAGATTAGCTCGTTCGACCACGCCGGGATCACAATCCGCATGGCCTGTGGGAAGACGATGTGACGGAAGGCCTGGAACCGACTCATCCCCAGGGCGTACGCGGCCTCTACCTGTCCCCGTGGTATCGAACGGATCGCGCCGCGGAAGTACTCCGCCTGGTAGGCTGCGGTGTTGAGGCCCATGGCGATCCCCGCAGCAAGCAGCGGCGGGAACACCACCCCCACGTCGGGGAGCCCGTAGTAGAGGAAGAAGAGCTGCACCAAGAGGGGAGTCCCGCGCACGAACTCCACGTATCCGGTGCAGACCGCGTACACGAACCTCCCCCCGTAGATCCGCCCCAAGGCCAGTGCCCACCCCAGGACGAACCCCGCCGCGATGCAGATCGCGGTGAGCTCCACCGTGACCCCCGCCCCACCGAGGAGTGCGGGCAGGGAATCCCTCGCCAGCTCCCAGAAGCTCACCATCGGCGCTCCCCAGCGAGGCGCCTGGTCTCGAAGCCCGGGATGTGGAGCCTCTCCTCGAGCCGGTAAATGAAATGGTTCCCCGCCCGGGTCAGGGCGAAGTAGATGAGGGCGCAGAAGCCGTAGACGAGGAGGGAGTGCCCGAACGTGTAAGCGATCACGTACCGCGCCTGCCGCAGTATCTCCACAACTCCCACGATGTATGCCAAGGAGGTGTCCTTGATCTGTGAGGCGAACTCGTTGGACCAGGGGCCGATGGCGCGGCGCAAGGCCTGGGGAAGGACCACGTGGAGCACCGTCTGGACCTGCGTCATCCCCAAGGAGAGGCCCGCCTCCAGCTGTCCCCGGGGCACGGACCGGATGGCGCTCCGGAAGATCTGCGACTGGTACGCCCCGGAACACAGCCCCAGGGCGACGATGGCCACCGCCAATGGGGGGAGATCCCAGGGGAGGTAGAACACAAGCAAAAGGAGCACGATGGGCGGAACCCCACGCAGGGCGCGCTCGATGACGGTGGCGAGAAGGGACACCGGGCGGGGCCCGTAGACCTCGATGACGGAGAGGACGAGCCCGAGGATGATCCCCGTCGCCATCACCCCGGAGAGGACCTCCAGGGTGACGAGGACGCCGCGGAGGAACCAGGGGAGCTCGCGGAGAATTATGCTCACTTCGGGCGCCCCAGCCGGGAGGGGGTGGGGCACCCCCGCCCCCTCCTAGCCGAGCTTCAGTCGCACTTCAGCGTCCGCACAAGCGGCACCGGGACCACGGCCCTACCGGGGAAGTACTTTGCCATGAGCTCGGCCCAGATTCCCAGCTCGTAGAGCTTACGGAGTCCCTCGTTGATCTTGGGGAGGAGGCCGTAAGGATCGCCTTCCCTCACCGCGTAGGCGTACTGTTCCCCGGTCTTCACGATCCCGGCGATCCTCACCTTCCGGCCGGCGTTCACGAAACCCTGGGCGGTGTCGGTATCACAGAGGACGGCCGCGATGCGTCCGCTCTCGAGATCGCTCACCGCCATGTCGTAGGTTTCGTAGGCCCGGAGAACCACGTCCACGCCCTTCTTCACCAGGTTATCCTCCAACCACTGATAGCCGGTGGTCCCGGCTTGGGCCCCCACCGTGGTGCCGTAGAAGGCGGTTATGGCGTTGTAATCGGAGTCGCTTCGTACGAGAATGGCTTGGTCCACCTCCCAGTAGGGCTCGGAGTAGTCGATCACCGCGTCCCGCTCACAGGTGATGGAGAGGCCCGAGGCGATGATGTCGATCTTTCCCTGGGCGAGGGCGGTGATGATGGTGGCCCACGGGAGATCCCGGAACTCCACCCGAAAGCCCTCGAGCTCGGCGATCTTCCGCATCACCTCGACATCGAAGCCCTTGTACTCGCCGCGCTCGACCCAGGTGAAGGGCGGAAAGGCCGCGTCCAGGCCGACGATGTAGACGTCCTTCCCGGCTCCCCACGCCGCGCCCATCCCGAGGACCACCCACAACACTACAATCGTGCCGATACGCTTCATGAGAATCCACCTCCCTACGTCCTTGCGGGTAAGCGCCACCGCTTACCCCGTTGCATACACTCCCGGGCACGTTTGCCCCGGGGACACACGAAAACCAACCGTTTGGCCCTATTTACTCACCGATTTTTTTAAATGAGGTCTCTCAGGATCAGTGGACCGGATGGCCCGGATGGTGGGGATGCACCGGAAGGGGGAAGACACAGGCGGGTTTTGCCACACAAAGCCACGCCGTTACTCCACCTATGGGCCTGCGCAAATCTATCACCTCCACAACCCTTAACTACGATTTTTATCCCCAAAGTGTCAAGCCATCGAGGGCTTGTCTTGCAAAGGAGGTTGGGCAAACTCGATGGAGGGATGGTCCGCCGTGAGCCCAGCCTGCGGAAGGCATTTGAGGTCTGTTTGGAACTGACCCAAGCCCACTATGGGGATCAAAGGCCGCCTAAGAAGCGGGGGCATCCTTGGATCTACCCCTGG
>JAGGWU010000131.1 GCA_021163465.1 Candidatus Bipolaricaulota bacterium | reverse complement strand
GGTCCTCACCCTTGGGGTTATCGGAGGTGACGATGGCGAGATCCGCATACTCCCCCACTGCCTTCCCCATGAGGGGCCGCTTCCCCGGGTCCGATTCCCCCGGCGCCCCGAAGACCACGATCAGCTCCCTGGCCCGGGGCCGGAGCGTCGAGAGCACGGCCTCCAGGGCCCGGGGGGTGTGGGCGTAATCCACCACCGCCAGGGCCCCGTTCCGCATCCGGAGACGCATAAGCCGTCCCTCGGGGAGGCGCGCTCGGGAAAGGGAATCCGCGATCTTCCGCGGCGGAATGCCCAAGGCATGGGCCACGGCGGCCGCCGCCAGGGCGTTCTCCAGGTTGAAACGTCCGGGGAAGGGGAGCCGGACGCGGACCCTCCCCCGGGGGGTGACCAAAACGAACTCGATGCCCCAACGCATTTCCTTTATCCCTTCGGCATGGACATCGCCCTCCCTCAGCCCATAGGTCAAGGGATTGGCCTCGGTACTCCCGAGGAAACGCTCGGCGTAGGGGCTTCCGGAGTTCACAACCGCCCATCCCTCCGGGGGAAGCGCTCGGAAGAGGGTTAGCTTTGCTTCCAGGTACCGCTCCAACGTCCCGTGGAAGTCCAGGTGATCCCGGGAGACGTTGGTGAGCACCCCAACCCGGAACTCGGTCCCCACGAGCCGCTTCCGGGCGAGGCCGATGGAGGAAGCCTCCAAGGCGAAGTAACGCCTCCCCGCGGCCAGGGCCGCGGCGGCGATGCGTTGTATCTCCGGGGCTTCCGGGGTGGTGACGCAGGAAAGGCCCTCCCGCTCCACCCGGATCGTGGTGAGGGTCTCGCACCCTGGGAGGAGCTGGCCCAAAAGATGGACCACGGTCGTTTTCCCATCGGTCCCGGTGACCCCGATGGTCAAAAGCCTTCGCGTGGGATGGTCCCAGAAAGCCGCGGAGATTTTCCCCATGGCACCCCGGGCATCCGGGACCCGGACGTAGGGCACGGGTAGGTCCGGGAGCTCCCGCTCCCCGATCACGGCCACAGCACCTTTGGCGATAGCCTCGGGGATGAAGTCGTGGCCGTCGAAACGCGCCCCGGGGAGGGCGAAGAAAAGGTCCCCGAGCCGCACCCCGCGGGAGTCCCAAGCGATCCCCCGGATCCGCAGCCGGGGCACCGAGGCTTCGGCCCCGGCCGCGGCCAGGAGGGAGTAAAGGTCCTTGCCCCTAGAACGAGATGAAGAGTCCCACACCCGGTCCCACGGAGCCGGTGAAAGTGCCGCCGCTCAACGAGCCCAGGAAGCGGCCTTGGAC
This sequence comes from Candidatus Bipolaricaulota bacterium, assembly GCA_021163465.1. GTDB lineage: Bacteria > Bipolaricaulota > Bipolaricaulia > Bipolaricaulales > Bipolaricaulaceae > UBA3571. Next base: position 6,862 of record JAGGWU010000131.1, on the reverse strand, counting down.
GTAGAGCCCGAACCCCTCACCGAAAGGCCAATAGACCCCGGCAAGGGCGTTGATGTCGAAAGCCCCTGCGGCCGCACCGCCGCCGGTCAGGATCAAGGCCCCGCCGCCTCCGCCGAAGTAGGGGGTTATACCCTCCAGGTTTAGGAGGACAAGCAGCGATAGATCCACTCCGAAAGCGGTCACGCCTCCGAAGGAGGCGAGATAGGAAAAAGTCGTCCGCAAGGCAAAGCTCTGCCCCAAGGAGACCTCGGCGAAGGCGTCGAAGATCGGGGTCCCTCCCATGAAGCTTCCCCCGATCCCGAGGTGTCCTTGGGCAAGCGCGCCCAGGCCAAAGGCCGACATCAAGGCTGCCACCACTAACAACTTCCTCATATGCACCTCCACCTGAGTTCTTTATCACGCCCATTGTAGGCCGATGGGCTGAGAGGAGGGGGAAAACCTTCCCCGAATTCGGGGAAGGTTTTCCGTGCCTTAGATATCCAGCACCGCCACCCGGTGGGCGTTCTCCTGGATGAAGGCCCGCCGCAAGGATACGTCCGGACCCATGAGGGTGGAGAAGATCTCGTCCGCTTCCAGGGCGTCCCGGACCGTCACCTTCTTCAGCACCCGGGTCTCGGGGTTCATGGTGGTCTCCCAAAGCTCCCGGGGGTTCATCTCGCCCAGGCCCTTGAAGCGCCGCACGGTGTACTTCCCGTCCGCTTCTTGGCGGAAGCGCTCGAGTTCCTCCTCCGAGTAAAGGTAAACGCGTTCCTTCCCCATCTGGACGCTATAGAGGGGGGGTTGGGCGATGTACACGTGGCCTTGCTCGATGAGGGGGCGAAGGTTGCGGAAGAAGAAGGTCAAAAGGAGGGTCCGGATGTGGGCACCGTCGATATCGGCGTCGGTGAGGAGGATGATCTTGTGGTAGCGGAGCTTGGTGATATCGAACTCCTCACGGATGCCGGTGCCCAGGGCGGTGATGATGGCCCGGAGCTCTTGGTTATCCAAAAGCTTCGAGAGCCCCGCCTTCTCCACGTTGAGGACCTTACCCCGCAGTGGGAGGATCGCCTGGAAGGTGCGGTCCCGGGCCTGCTTGGCCGAGCCCCCGGCCGAGTCCCCCTCCACGATGAACAGCTCCGCTTTGGTGGGATCCTCGCTGGTGCAGTCGGCGAGCTTCCCCGGAAGGGAGAGGGACACCAGGGCTCCCTTCCTCTTGACCAGCTGACGCGCCTTCGCCGCCGCCTGCCGGGCCTTGTGGGCGGCGATGGACTTCTCGATGATGGCCCGGGCCACCCCGGGGTTCTTGACCAGATACTGGTAGAGCTGCTCCCGAACCACCTCCTCCACATATGTCCGGACCCAGGGGTTTCCCAACCTCGTCTTGGTCTGGCCCTCGAACTCCGGGGAGGGAAGTTTCACGGAGATGATGGCCACGAGCCCCTCCCGGATCGCCTCCCCGGGGAGGTTATCGTCGTTTTTGGAGAGCATCCTCTTTTCCCGGGCGTAATCGTTGATCACCCGGGTGAGGGCGGCCCGAAAGCCGGTGAGATGGGACCCCCCTTCCCTCGTATTGATGCAGTTGGCGAAGGTGAAGACCTCCTCGTCGATGGCGTTGGTGAAAAGCATCGCGATCTCCACCGCCCGATCGGGGCGGGAATCGGAGAGGTGGATGGGATCCTTGTGTAACGGTTCCTTCCCCGTAGCGAGTTCCTTCACGAAGGACACGATCCCACCTTTGTAGCGGAAGGTGCGGCTGAGGCCGGTGATGCGGTTCTCCAAGTGGATGGTGAGGCCGGGGTTGAGATACGCAAGCTCCCGGAGCCTTTGCGCGAGCTTGGTGAAGTTATAGCGCAACTCCCCGAAGATCTCCCGGTCGGGCAGGAACCTCACCGTGGTCCCGGTCTCCGTGGTCTCCCCCACGACTTCGAGCTCCGTGACCTTGTGACCGCGGGAGAACCTCTGGCGATATACCTTCCCGTCCTTCCACCGTACCTCTACCTCCAGCCACTCCGAGAGGGCGTTCACCACGGACACCCCCACCCCGTGGAGCCCTCCCGAAACCTTGTACCCCCCGCGCTCGAATTTGCCCCCCGCGTGGAGGGTGGTCATCACCAGCTCCACGGTGTTGATGCCGGCTTCAGGATGTATCCCCACCGGGATCCCGCGGCCGTTGTCGCGCACGGTAATGGATTTGTCCTCGTTGACGATCACCCGGATCTCGTCGCAGTAGCCGGCCAGGTGCTCGTCCACGGCGTTGTCCACCACCTCGTAGATGAGGTGAAGGAGGCCGTCCGGGCCGGTGGAGCCGATGTACATCCCCGGCCGGCGGCGCACCGCCTCCATGTCCTCCAGGACCTTGATTGAATGGACGTCGTACTCATGTGCGGCCATTTCGGAGCCACCTCGTCCCAGTATATCAAAAGCGACGAAAATCCGCAAACGAACGGCAAATGGCCGCATTCGGGCGGCCGTTTGTCCGTTGGTAGCGAAGGTTGGTAGGGGATATCCTTTGCCAAAGGGAGGAGGGAAATGAAGCTTCTGGAATGGCAAGGACGTGAGTTATTCCAGCGGTACGGAATCCCGGTTCCCCGTGGGGAAGTGGTGGACGACCCCGCCGCCGCCCGACGGGTGGCGGCGGGACTCGGGAGCGCGGTGGTACTGAAGGCCCAGGTCCCGGTAGGCGGGCGGGGGAAGGCTGGGGGAATAAGGATCGCCCCCTCGCCCCAAGAGGCCGAGCGGGTCGCCGCGGAACTTTTGGGCTCGGAGATCAAGGGGATCGAGGTCGAGCGCCTGCTCGTGGCCGAGGCGGTGGAGATCCGAGCCGAACACTACTTGGGCATCACCATCGACCGGGCCCGCCGTACCCCGGTGATGATCTACTCCCCGGAGGGGGGAGTGGAGATAGAGGAGGTGGCGCGCATCAAACCGGAGGCGGTGGCCCGGGAACACATCCCCCCCTTGGAGGGACCTTCTCCCTTCAGGCTGCGCCGCCTCTTTCGCATCGCTCCCCCCGGACCCCGTAAGGACCTCTCACGGATCGCTCTGAAGCTCTATGAACTTTTCCGTGATTATGAAGCCACCTTGGTGGAGATAAACCCCCTGGCCGAGACGCCGGCGGGACTTCTGGCCCTGGATGCCAAGGTGATCATCGACGAGGACCACTCCCCCGATCCCAAGTTCGCCGAGCTCGGGATGGTTGCCGGAGATCCTACCGAGCGCGTCGCCCGGGAGGCCGGGTTCTCATACGTGCGTCTGGAAGGGGACATCGGGGTGATCGGGAACGGGGCGGGGTTGGTGATGGCCACCCTTGACCTCGTCTCCCAGGCCGGCGGAAAACCCGCGTGCTTCCTGGATATCGGGGGCGGAGCCCGGGCCGAGCGGGTCAGGGCCGCGGTGGAGCTCGTGCTCGGGGACGAGCGGGTACGGGCGGTGTTCGTGAACGTCTTCGGGGGGATCACCCGCTGTGATGAGGTGGCCCGTGGCCTGATCGAGGGGGCCGGGGGCACCAGGGTTCCCATCGTGGTACGCCTCACCGGCACCAACGAGGAGGAAGGGCGCCGGATCCTTTCCCAGGCCGGCGTGCGACCGGTGGAGACCATGGAGGAAGGTGCCGAGCTTGTGGTTTCCCTGGCCGAGGAGGGACGATGAGGAACGCTTTCATTTTGGCGGTTATCCTTGCGGCTACAACCGAGATGTGGGCCCAAGAGATCCTGCCCTTTGGGGATGTTGAAGTGGGGATGAAAGGTTACGGGCTCACGGTGGTGGCCGGAGACGAGATCTCCCGGTTCGAGGTGGAGGTAGTAGGGATAATCGATGAGCCCGGGGTGGAGAATGATTTCATCGTGGTGCGGGCGTATGGGGACGCGGTGGAGCGCTCCGGGGGGATCGCCCAGGGGATGTCTGGGAGCCCCGTTTATCTTGAAGGGAAGCTCGCCGGAGCGTTGTCGCGCACCGCCCTCTGGGCGGCCGAACCCGAACGCCCCTTAGGCCTCGTTACCCCTATCGAACCGATGCTCGAGATCTTGGAAGAGTTGGAGCAGGGCCTTTACAGTGAGGGAGGGTTCCACGGGAGCTTGCCCATCGAGCGGGTGGAGTTCGTGGAGAAAGCTCCTACTACTTTGGCGGATGGGGTGCTATACGTCATGCCGGTGAGCGTACCGGTGATTTACAGCGGGTTTTCCTCTCGGGCACTGGGGTTCCTCCGCGAGGGCTTGGATTTCCAAGATTTTTCAGCCTTCGGTTACCTGTGGGCGTTCCTGCCCCCCTGGAAACGCGAAGTGGCGGGCCTGGGGAGCTACGGGATCACCAGGTTCCTCCAGACCCCCATCGGAGGCGAGCAGACACCTTCCCGGACCCTGGACTTCGTCCCCGGCGCCCCTGTGGGGGTGGGGCTCGTGGATGGTGACCTGCGGCTGGGCGCCCTGGGTACGGTGACCCTTAGGGAAGGGGATAATCTCGTAGCCTTCGGACATCCTTTCCTCTTTTCCGGCCGATCACGTTATTTCCTCACCAAAGCACGGATCATCGACACCTTCGCCGCCCTGGACGCGCCCTTCAAGCTCGGGGTGTTGGAGGAGACGGTGGGGGGGATCTACGCCGATCGCTGGGCCGGAATCGGCGGGGTGGTGGGCCTCGATCCCCGAGGGGTGGACCTCCTCTACCATGTCTCCGATCACACCGAGCTTCACACCGAATACCTCCGCTGCCGCATGGTGGATGAGCCGCGCCTTAGCCCTTTGCTCCTCTACATCGCGGGCCTGGAGGCGATGGACCGGACCTTGGATCGGATCGGCCAGGGGACGGCCATGGTGCGGTTCACCATCGAAGGGGAAAACATGCCCTGGCCCTTCGTGCGCCAGAACGTCTACTTGTCCACCGAGGATATCGCGGCCTTGGTCCCCCTGGAGGCCGCCCTGATCTACAAGATCCTCGAGTACAACGAGTTCGAGGACCCCGAGATAACCGGGGTAAAGCTCTCCGTGACGGCGGTGGATGAGTTGAGGGCGGTGGAGATCCTGGGGCTTGTGCCCGAGAAGGACGCTTACGCCCCTGGCGAGACCGTCTCCTTCGACCTTTATGTCCGCACATGGCGCGGCGAGATCGAATCCCTTCACGGAAAGCTCACCATCCCTGCCGACGTCTACGGCGATTACGTGGAGCTGCGGGCGTATGGAGGACCGCGACCCTTGGAAAGCGGGGAAAAGCCCCCCTTATTCGAGTCCCTCGAGGATCTCCTGGATTACCTGGGAGGGATACCCTCCTTCAACACCATCACCGTGGAGCTATTCGCCTTGGATCCCATGTCGGACGCGATAGGCCAATCCCTGCTTTACGGGGTGGATTCGGTTTCCCAGCAGATGGGGATGCGGTACGTTTACGGCGAGGATCGGGTCTTCATCCCTCTGGTACGGGAGGAACCCCCTCGTCCTTCCCGGGAACCGCCGATTGGTGAAGGGGAGGGACAAGATGTGGGATCTGAGGGAGGCGGCTAGGGTATTGGGGGCGGAGGTCCTCCGCCCCCGGCCGCCGTTTAAGGCCTCGGGCGCAAGCTGTGATTCCCGCCTCGTGCGTCCCGGGGATCTCTTCGTGGCGTTGGTGGGTAAGCGCCACGACGGCCACGACTTCGTGGAGGAAGCCTTCTCCAAGGGGGCAGTTGGGGCATTGGTGGCCCGGGATCCCGGCGCCGGCCACAACCTGATCGTGGTGGAGGATGTGGAGCGGGCCCTGTGGGAGTTGGCCAAGTGGCGCCGGGGGCAGCTCGCCATCCCCACGGTGGGAGTGGCGGGCTCCTTCGGCAAAACCACCACCAAGGAGCTTTTGGCGGCGGCCCTCCGCACCCGGTTCCGGGTTTATCGGACCCCATGGAACTACAACACCGAGATCGGGGTCCCCATCGCCATGCTCTCCGTACCCGACGAGACGGAAGTGGCGATCTTCGAGCTGGGGATGAACAAGCGGGGCGACATAAGGGCCCTGTGCGAGCTGGTGGACCCCTGGGCCGGGATCATCACCGGGATCGGGGAGGAACATCTGGAAACGGTGGGGACGCTGGCGGACGTGGTGGAAGCGGAATGGGAGCTCGCCCAATGTCTGCCCGAGGAGGGGATCCTCGCCCTGGCATGGGACTACCACGAGCTCCGCCGCGTGGAATTGTGTCAGGCCCTTTGCCTGCGATTCGGAACGAGCCCCGAGGCCGATTTTTTTCCTGCCCAAATCGTGGCCCACGATCCCCAAGGGGTGAGGTTCACCCTCCACAGCCCCGCCGGCTCTTACAAGGTCCGGCTGAAGCTTCTGGGGGAGCATGTGGCCGTGCTCGCCTGTGGGGCACTGGCTTTGGCCTGGGCCATGGGCGTACCCCTGGAGGCGGCGGTCCCGGCCCTCGCGGAGGTGGAGCCCCTGCCCCACCGGCTCCACCTCATCCCTACCTGGTTCGGATGGATCCTGGACGACTGCTACAACGCCAGTCCCCCCACCGTCAAGGCCGCGTTGGAGGTCCTGATGTCCTTGGCCCTCCCGGCCCGGCGACGGGCTTTCCTCTTCGGGGACATGCTGGAGCTGCGTCCGGAAGAGGATCGCTACCACCGCGAGGTGGTGGAATACGCGGCCCGAGTAGGGGTAGACATGTTGTTCGCCGTGGGCCCCCGGGCGTCCCGGGCCTTCTCCCATTGGAATGGGGAAGGCGACGCAGCGGAGGACCTTGATCAACTCCTCCCCAGGATACGGGAGGCCCTGCGGGGGTCCCCCACGTTGCTCCTGATAAAGGGCTCCCGGGGGATGGCCCTGGAGCGGGCCGTGGAGGCGCTGCGGGAATGAAGGCCCAGGAGGTATTGGCACGCCATCGCGAAGAGCTCCTCCGGCTCCCCGGGGTGGTGGGGGTGGGGAT
>JAGGWU010000121.1 GCA_021163465.1 Candidatus Bipolaricaulota bacterium | reverse complement strand
GAAGATGCCATCCTCGCCCGCGGTGATGTAGACGAGCTTCCCCGTCCGCTTCCGGAGCTCCTCCCCCGCCCGCAGGAGGAAGGCCCGCTCCCTCATCCGCCCGGGATCGAGCCCCACGGCGAGCGCGGCCTCGCGGCGATTGGGCTTCACCACGACCCCTCGGAAGCGGCCGATCCGGGCCCGGGAGTCGGCGATGAAGATCTTTTCGGGGAAGGACGCGGCGAGCCGCTGGAGTTCTTCCCGCACCCGATCGGTGATGACCCCACAGTTTTCCTCCTCCACTTGATCCACGATCGCCACCCCCTGGACCCCGGGGACCAGCCCCCGCAGGCGGGCGATGATCCCCTCCTCCAGGTCCAGAGGGGTGGGGGTGCGGTTCTTGATGTCGATGCGGTTGAGCTCGTGCTCGTGGCCCTCGGGCTCCCGCATGAGGGGCTTCATGTAGGTGGGGGTATGTCGCTCCGGGGTCCGGATGAGCGGGGAGGTGTCCACCCCGAAGCCCTCCAGGCTCCGCACGAGCTCGTACCCCTCCCCGTCGTCGCCGATCACCGAAAGCGCCAGGGCCTTCGCCCCCAAGGCGGCGATGTCCTTGGCCACCGTGCCCGCCGCCCCGGGGAGGGGGCGCACCGCCACCGCTTGGTACGCCTCGAGCCCTGTCTCCAGGGAGGTCTCGGAGAGCCTCCGGTCGAGGTGGAGGTACTTATCGAGGAAGAAGTCCCCCACTATCAGGACCTTAAGCTTCCGGAACTGCTCGAACAGCTCCTCGAGCCTCGCCCTGGTCAGCCTCACAGCCGTTCCAGCACCAGGCGCCGCAGGTGCGGCAGCGTCACCCGATGGTCCCCCCGGATGTAAAAGCTCTCGCCCCCCTTCTTCACCGCCCGCACGAGGATGGTCTTGTAGGGGCGGAAGTAGTACCGGGGATCGTCCCGGGGCGCCTCGCGGTGGATGTCGGGGCCGAGCTCCAGGAGGTCGAACACGGCGGTGGTGATGTGGTCGATGCGTCGGCCCCTTTTGTGGGCGATGTTCCGGGCCATGGAAAGTGCCTTCTGGAACACCTCCGGCCCCATGACCGCGGTGCCGTAGTTGAGGAACACCCCACCCTCGAGCTCCAGGAACGTGCGGGCGAGGGTGAGGAAGTCCCGGTAGGAGGCGATCGCCGCGGCGCAGGGATCGAAGTTGGGGTGCATGTGGACGATGTCTTGGCCGATCCCGATGTGGATCGTCACCGGCACCCCCAGGCGATACCCCGCGGCGAGGATGGAGACCTCCCGGTGGGGAAACCTTCCCTCCTCGATGGCCCTCCCCACCGCGGCCCCGAACCCGAGGCCTTCTTCTGCCCCCCGGTTAACCGCCTCGTTGATCCCCCCGGTCTCCCGCCACAGGCCGAACCGCCCCTCGGGGAGGTACCGCGCCACCGACTCGGTGGTGGCCCCGATGAGGGCGAGCTCGTAGTCGTGGATGGCGCAGGCCCCGTTCCCACCCACGTGGGTTAGGACCCCCCGCTCCAAGAGGTCGATCACGAACCGGGAGAGCCCCCGTTTTATCACGTGTGCCCCCATGAGCATCACCACCGGCCGGCCCGCACGATGCGCGGCGGCGATCCGCTCCGCCAGGGCCACGAGGTCGGGGTTCTCGTACGGGGGCGGCTCCCAGTCCAGGGGGAGAACGTCCGCCAGGGTCATGTCGTGGACCCGCTCCGAAAGGGGCAGTAGCTCCAGCTCCTCGCGCGGGAATTCGGGGAAGCTCATCTCAGCCTCCCGACACCTCGTCCACTGTGACCCAGCGCCGCTCCTCCACCGACCGCAATACCGCCTCCAGGACCGCCTGGGCCGCGACCCCGTCCCGGAAATCCGGCTCCGGGTTCCGCCCCTCCGCCAACGCGGAGAGGAGCTCGTACACCGCGTGGACGAAGGAATGTTCGTAGCCCAGGATGTGGCCCGGGGGCCACCAGTTCCCGGCGTAGGGGTGCTCAGGCTCCGTCACCACGATCCTCCGGAATCCCCGCGCCGCGGCTGGGTCCTTTTCCGAGTAGAACCAGAGGACATTGGGATCTTCCGCGTTCCAGAAGAGGGATCCCGTGGACCCGTTCACCTCCAGGTGCATGAAGTTCTTGCGCCCCGTGGCCATGCGGGTGGTCTCGAAGACGCCGCTTACGCCGTTCTCGAAGCGAGCGAGGAACGCCGCGGCGTCGTCCACGTCTACCCGCCCCATCCCGCCTCCATCGGGTAAGGGGCGTTCGTGGACGAAGGTGGAAAGCATTCCCACCACCTCCGCGATCTCCCCTACCAAAAAGCGCGCGAGGTCCACGATGTGCACCGCAGTGTCCCCCAGGGCCCCGGAGCCCGCTTTCTCACGCACCAACCTCCAGGTGCGGGGGAAGTTTGGGTCCACGAGCCAGTCCTGGAGGTAGATGGCCCGGAACTGTCGTACCTCCCCCAGGGCCCCCTCCCGGATGAGCTCCCGGGCGAGCCGAACCGCGGGGAAGAAGCGGTAGTTGAAGCAGACCATATGGGGGACCCCGGCGCGTTCCACCGCCCGAAGCATCGCCCTCGCCTCCGAGAGGTCCCGCGCCAGAGGCTTCTCGCAAAAGACCGCCTTTCCCTCCTCCGCCGCCCGGATTGCGATCGCGGCGTGGAGGTCGTTGGAAGTGCAGATATCCACCAGCCCCACCCCGGGGTGGGTCACCGCCTCCCGCCAATCGGTGGTGTATTCGGAAAATCCGAACCGCCGGGTGAACTCCACTAACTTCTCCTCGTCCCGGCCGCAGGCGACACGGAGGACGGGCCTAACCGGGGGGTCGAAGAACGTGACCACCTTCACGTAGGCGTTGGCGTGGGCCCGCCCCATGAACCGCTGTCCGATCAGCGCCACCCCTATCTCTCGCCCCATGGTCCCTCCGCGAAAAATTTATCCACTTTTCTCCGCAAAGAAATCGGTGCCACGTTTTCTCCACAAAACAGCAAACCCTCTATTTACCCTCCACTAGATATTCGAGCAACGCCTCGTGATCCCAAAAGTCGGGGACGATGAGGTCAGCGCCGGCACGGATGAGCCGCTCACGCTTCCAGGGATTCAGCGCCCCGGGATTCCCCTCATCGGAAG
>JAGGWU010000020.1 GCA_021163465.1 Candidatus Bipolaricaulota bacterium | reverse complement strand
CCTGGGCTACAACATCGTGGAAAGGAGGCGGCGTCTGAAGCCCGAGTATCGTGACCTTTCCCAACGGGAAATCGCCGAGCTCGTGCGGGGTGGGGAAGTCGACGTTGCTCCTCCAGATCGCCGCGAGCCTCGCCCGGACCCACGGCCCGGTCCTCTACGTATCCGGTGAGGAGTCCGCCCCCCAGGTGAAGCTCCGGGCCGAACGCCTGGGGATCGCCGAAGGAGGCCTTTACCTCTTCGCGGAACAGTCCCTCCCCCGGATCGCCGCGGCGGTGGCGGAGCTATCCCCCACCGTGTTGGTGGTGGACTCCCTCCAGACGGTCCTCGCCCGGGCGGACGGGGGAGAGGTGGGAGGAGTCCAACAGGTGCGGGAGGCGGCGGCGGAGATCGCCCGCCTCGCCAAGCTCCGGGGGATGGCCTCGTTCCTGGTATCCCACATCACCAAAGGGGGTGGGTTCGCCGGCCCCAAGACGGTGGAGCACATCGTGGACGTGGCCATCTACCTCGAGGGGGTACGGGAGACGGACCTCCGGATCCTGCGGTCGGTCAAGAACCGCTTCGGCTCCACCCACGAGGTGGCGGTCTTCAGGATGGGAGAGCGGGGAATGGAGGAGGTGGTGAACCCCTCGGTCTTCTTCCTCTCCCGGGATCGGAGGCCCAAAGCCGGGGCCGCGATCGTCCCGGTATTGGAGGGGACCCGTACCATGCTGGTGGAGGTCCAGGCCCTGGTCTCCCCCACCAAATACGGCCCGCCACAGCGGCGTTGCGCGGGCCTGGACTACAACCGGGTGCTGGTGCTCCTGGCGGTCATCGAGCGGTACCTGGGGGTGCACATCGGGATGTCGGACGTGTACCTGGCGGTGGCGGGAGGGGTCGAGGTACGGGAGCCGGCCCTGGATTTGGGGATCGCCGCCGCCGTGCTTTCGAGCCTGCGCAACCGCCCCCTTCCTCCCCACACCGTGGTCCTGGGGGAGATCGGGCTCTCGGGGGAAATACGTCCGGTACGGAAGGCCCAGGAGAGGCTCCGGGAGGTGGAAAAGCTCGGGTTCAAACGCGCGATCCTTCCCCACCAGGAGATCGGAGCCGAGTTAAGTTTAGAATTGGTGCGGGTGAAGACGGTGGCCGAGGCAGGCGAGGCCCTGGGCCTCAGCGGTTGAGATGACACGGGACGAGTACAGGAGGATCCTGGAACGCACCGCCCCCGGGACGCCGTTGCGGGAGGCGTTGGACCGGGTGGTGCAGCTCGGCACCGGGGGGCTGGTGGTGATCGCCGACCGAGAGGTGGTGGCGCCCATCATCGCCGCGGGGTTCGAGCTCAACTCGCCGTTTACCCCCCAGTCCCTGGCGGAGCTCTGCAAGATGGATCGCGCGGTGGTGGTGGACGAGGGTTTGAAGACGATCCTTTACGCCAATGCCCACCTCGTTCCCGACCCTAACATCCCTTCCGCCGAGACGGGGACCCGCCACCGGGTGGCGGAGCAAACCGCCAAGCAGATCGAGCGTCCGGTGATCGCCATCTCGGAGGAGCGGAAAAAGATCACCATCTACTACAAATCCTGGCGGTACGAGCTCAAGGACCCCTTGGCCCTCTCCTCCCAGGCATCCCAGGCGCTCCTCATCCTGGATCGCTACCGCCGGGAACTGCACGAGCTCCTGACGGAGCTCGCCCCTATGGAGTTCGAGCGCAAGGTCCCCCTGGACCACGTGGCCATGGTGGTACAGAAGGCCGTCCAGATGATCCACCTGGAGGAGGAGCTCAAGGACCTCTTCGTGGAGCTTGGGAAGGAGGGCAAGCTCCTGAAGCACCAGCTCCGGGGGCTGATGCGGGGCGTGCAGGAGACGCTGAAGTTGGTGGTCCTGGACTTCCGCAAGTCCCAGGACCGGCCGGTGGAGGAGGTGATCGGGGAGATCCTGGCCCTGGATCCCGAGGAGGTCCTTGTCCCGGAGGTGATCTTGAAGACCCTGGGTTATTCGGAGGACGAGCTCGAGTCGCCGGTTCCCTCGCGGGGGTTTCGGCTGCTATCGAAGATCCCGCGGCTCCCGCCGTCCATCATCGAGCGGTTGGTGGAGGAGTTGGGCAGCCTGGACCAGATCGAGCGCGCCAACCGCAGGCAGCTCCAACGTATCAAGGGGATCGCCGAGACCCGCGCCCGGGCGATAAAATCGGGCCTCGCCCGTTTAAGAAACCGCTACGTCTCGGGAGGTCTTGAGCGATGACGGAATCGCTGAGGGAAGCGGCCGGTTTCCTGCGGAAGCTGGGGGAGCCCAAGGTAGCGGTGGTGCTTGGCTCGGGACTCGGGGACGTCCTGCCGCTTGAGGACGAGCAGGCCGTTTCGTTCGCCGATGTCCCGGGGTTCCCGCGCCCCACCGCTCCGGGGCACAAAGGAGAGATCGCGGTGGGGAAGTTGGAGAACGTGGAGGTCCTCGTCCAGCGGGGCAGGCTCCACTACTACGAGGGTTACTCCCCCGAGGAGATCGTGTTCCCGGTGCGAACTTATGCCCTCCTGGGGGCGAAGGTCCTCGTCCTCACCAACGCCTCCGGCGGGATCGCCGAGGGTCTCGCCCCGGGGGATCTGGTCCTCATCCGGGACCACATAAATATGCTGGGGTTCAACCCCCTGCGGGGTCCTAATCTGGACGAACTCGGCCCCCGGTTCCCGGACATGACCCGTGTCTACGATCCGGAGCTTCGTCGGATCGCTCATGATGTAGCACGGGGGCTCGGGATCGAGCTGCGGGAAGGGGTTTACCTCGCCACCATGGGGCCGAGCTACGAGACCCCGGCCGAGATCAAGGCGTTCCGGGCCCTGGGGGCGGACCTCGTGGGGATGTCCACCGTGCCCGAGGTGATCGCCGCCCGGCACGCAGGGGTTCGGGTACTGGCCATCTCCTGTGTGACCAACCTCGCGGCGGGGATCGCCAAACACCCCCTCTCCCACGAGGAGGTGCTGGAGATCGGAAAGAGGAAGGCGGCGGAGCTTGGCCGCCTTTTGCGGGCGCTTATCCCGCGGCTTCCGGTCTAATACTCAGCCCCTGTGCCCGAGCTTCCACAGATTCTCCCCAGGCTTTACTCAAGCTCTACACGTGTTAAAGTAACAATCATCACAATCCTAACTCGATGCGGCACAGAGGAGGAAAGAGTGAAGAACGCGGTCCTCGTTGGGGCGTTGGTCCTTTGCTTCGCCATCGGCGGCGCTGCGGAGTTGTCGTGTGAGGACCCAGCGGCTACCGAGCTCTTGCGGGAACTTTACGTCCAGCTCATCCCTTTCCCGGCACCCAAACTACTTACGGGATTCCCATTTCGCTGTGGAACGTAAAGCGGTTTATCTCATGGTACAATTTGATAACCCTTGCTCCTCAAGAAGCGGTTCTCCTCAGGCAGGCACTGGCCGAGCTGCCCGTCCCTCCATGTGGCCATGCTTCCATCCTTACTTGCTGTCGAGGGGAGGAACGGGAACTGGAAAAGGTTTGTGGTGCGGAGCGCGTTGGGGCTCGCCAAGTGGTTGGTCCACGTGAAGCGCTTCTCGGCCGCCGAGGCGAGATCCGCGGTGGACCAGTGGCTCCACTACGTCGGGCGGTGCACGCGCAACCCAGCGTGATAAAATAACGGCCGATACTTAAAAGGTTCTTTAAGCAAGGAGGCAGTGGGTGACTCGCTTGGTTTTGATCGTTTTGCTTATGGTCCCCGCCCTCGCCCTGGGGCAAGGGGTGGACCCCGGTTCGGTGGTCTCCTTGGAGATCCCCGAGACCTTGGAGGTACCCCGGGGTGGGACCTCGGCCCTCGTAATCGCGATAGACATAGAACCCGACTGGCACGTGAACGCCCCCGGATCCCCGGGGTTCCTCATCCCCCTGCAGGTGGAGCTGCGGCTTCCCGAATATCTGAAGGCCGGCGAGGTGAAGTTCCCCGAGCCCCAACAGGACGGGGTCCTTGGACAAAAGCTTCTGCTCTACAGCGGGAAGATCTCCGTGGAAATTCCCATCTCCGCCGCTCCCAATTCCCCGCTTACCGAAGCCTTCATCGAGGGCGTGGTGAAGTACCAGGCCTGCAGCGGCGACATATGCCTCCCCCCGGCAGAGAAACCTTTCCAGGCGAGGATAAAGATCGTGGAGGAAGCCACGCCCTCCGCCGTCTCCCCCGGTATCGGGGGCCGAGGAGAGCCGGCGGAGGAGAACCCCATCGGGCGTCTGGTCCGGGAACGGGGGCTCTTTTTGGCATTGCTCGGTGTTTTTCTCTTGGGGTTAGGATTAAACCTCACCCCCTGTGTCTATCCCATGGTGCCCATCACCGTAGCCTACTTCGGGGGCGTGCGGGGACGGACGAGGGAGACCCTCGTGATGGCCCTCCTTTACCTTTTGGGCTTGGCGACCGTTTACTCCGGCCTCGGGGTTTTGGCCGCGGCCACGGGGAGGCTGTTCGGGGAGGCCCTCCAGCGGCCGTGGGTGTGGGGGATCGCCGCGGGCGTGATGGTGGCCATGGCCCTCAGCTTCTTCGGCGTGTATCACCTGCGTGCGCCGACCTTCCTCACCCGGAGGCTCCCCAAGGGGGGGCGAGGTGGGCCGATAGGGGCATTCCTCATGGGGGCGTTCGCCGGGGTGGTGGCCGCCCCATGTGTGGGACCGGCCACGCTGGCCCTCCTCTCTTATGTGGGGGTTACCCAGGATGTGGGCCTGGGATTCGTCCTGTTTTTCGCCCTTTCCCTGGGCCTTGGGTCCCCTTATGTGCTCCTCGCCCTCTTCTCCCAGCGGCTCACCCGCCTCCCCAGGACAGGGGCCTGGACGGTGTGGGTGGAGAGGCTACTGGGATTTGTGCTTTTGGGGCTCGCCCTCTACTTCGTGTCCCCCTTCATCCCCGGGGCGATCTTCCCCTGGCTTGTTGCTGCTCTCGCCCTTTCGGGGGCCGTCTACCTGGGGGTGCTCCAGCGGAGCCGCGGGGGATATGCCTTCAGGTTAGTGCGGGGATTGGTGGGGGCGGCGGGGATCGCCGCCGCGGTGCTTTTCCTCGCCCCCGCCGTCCACGCCCCCGCGGAGACCGGGGTGGGCATCTCTTGGGAGGAATACGATCCCGCCCTCCTCAAAGCGGGGAAACCGGTGCTCCTTTTCTTTACCGCCGACTGGTGCGTTTACTGCCACAAGCTTGAATCGGTCACCTTCGAGGACAAAAGCTTCCTGTCCTTTTTCGATTCCACGGGGATCACACCGGTGAAGGTGGACCTCACGGTTTACAGCCCCATAAACGACGCCATCCGGAAAAGATACGGTGTAATGGGGGTACCTTATTTGCTTTTGCTTTCGCCCACCGGCGAGGAGCTCCTGCGGCACGGAGGCTACATCGAGCCGGATCGCCTGGAGCGGGCGCTTCGGGAGGCCCTGGGGCTTTCAGGGGGCTAGGGCGGGATCTCGGAGCCACAAGGCTATCTTGCGCTCCCACTCGTGCTGCGCCGAGAGGTCCTTCCCGTGGGCTGTGGCGGAATCGTATAGCGACTGGGCCCTGTCCATCCGCTCCTTCACCACGCGGAAGATCTCTCGAGCGCGCTCCCCAAGTAGCGAAATCGCTTCCCCGGGCGTCCTTCCTTCCACACGCAGGCCGCGAAGCGTCTCCAAAAGGAGCCGCCGATAGACCTCGGCGATATCGAGATGGCCCTGCTCATGACGCAGGACCTCCGGGGTCCGGGCCCAGGGATAAACCCACGAAAGATCCCGCCGCACCCGTAGCCGCACCTCGACCCCGGTGAGGGAAGCGACGAACCCCCCGGCGGTGGGGAGGGCTTCACAGGCGTAGCGGAAACCCAGTTCGTACACGATCTGTGCCACAGCGTCCCCCGGAGCTTTCGGAGGGGCTCCGCGAAAATCGTCCCAATCCAGTTGGTATCTTCCCGTCGGTGGAACGACGGAAGCCCCGGGATCAGCAAAGGCAGGGACGAGCTGGAGGACCAGGGAAGCGGAAAGCCCAGAGGCCGTGGCTGCCCGGAAGGTGACCTTTATCGGGGGCACGCCTGCTGGAGGGAAGAGATCACACCTCGCCCTGGCCCCGCCGTATCCGCGGGCGGTCTTGAACCGGGCCCAAGGGGGAAGGCCTTCAGCCCAGATACTTACGCCCTCTTTCGGATCCACCCGCGTGGAAAGGTAAAGGACCGTCTCTGCCTCGGGCACCAAGCTGCAGCGGTAAAGCCCCGGCCCCACCTGATTACAAACGCCCTGTGGCCCTTGGGCGCGGACCGCGAGCTCAAGGGTGCCCCCATGCCCCAGGACCGCCAGCGAGACCACAAGGGCCAAAAGGGTGAAGGTTTTCTTCATTCGCCCTCCTCGGGTTCCAATTGGGGGATCGCGTTCAGCTCCTCCCGGAGGAGCAGTCGGAGGAGCCTCCTTGCCCCGGCCTCCACCTCCGGGGAGAGGCCTTCCCCGAGGGAAAGATCCTTGGGCTGTATCCCCAAAAAGACGATCGTGCCTGAAGGGGGAACACACCTTTTGAGCAGGGCCCAAAGCGGAAGCGAATGGGTCGAGCCCCATAATCCCCGGTCCCTTTCGGGAAGGAGCCGGCGGAACTCCCCGGGTTCAAGGCCCATCTCTACCGCATCCACCGCCACCAGAAGCACAGGGCGAATACGGGCGATTTTTCCGATGACGTTCTCCGGAGCCTGTCTTGCCGGAAAGGAAAACCACCCCTTTTTGCGGAAATTCTCCGCCACCCACACCCCCACCCCGTCATCGCGGGCCAAGGGGTTCCCAATACCCAAAAGGACCTTCACCCTTAAAGGAGGTTTTCCCGCAGATAGGTCCTGAAGGGATGCGCCATCGCCCGCAGGGAGTCGGGCTTTCTGATGATGATGCGGTGTCCCCGCAGGGCAACGATTCCCCGGTCCGAGAGCTCGGAAAGGATCCGGATCGCGGTCTCGGTGGAGATGCTGGCCATCTCGGCGAGCTCGGCCCGCTGGAGCTCAAGCCCTATGTCCAGGCCTTCCGGGGTCTTCTTGCCGAAGGCCCGGGCGAGCTCCAAAAGCACCCGGGCCACCCGCTCCTTGGCGGACCGGGACGCGATCTCCACCAGCTTGTCTCCGAATGCCTTGAGCTCCCGGGCGAGCTTCTCCACCAGCCGTATCGCTACTTCGGGATGGCGGCGCACGAAGGCGAGGAAATCATCCCTGGGGATGAACTTGAGGCGCGAGGGCTCTAAGGTCTTGGCGTAACAGGTGTAGGTCTCCCCGTCGAAGAGGGTCTTCTCCCCCAGGATCTCGCCCGGTCCCAAAAGCTTCAAGATCTGGGAATGTCCCCCGCGGGTGTGCTTGGCGACTTTGATCTTCCCCTCACATAGGATGTAAAGGCCGAACGAAGGCATGCCTTCGTGGAAGACGGTCTCCCCAGCCGCAAGCTCCAGCGGACGCATCAGGGACCGCAACTCCTCCCAAGCCTCAGGGGAAAGGCCCTCGAACACATAGGAACACCCGACCGCACAGCCCCTGCACCTAGGACCGGCCTTCGAGCTCGCGGTAGCTTCCCGCATCGCGATAACGTTTGTACCGAAGTTGAAGGAGCTTGTCCAGGGGGAGAGAGGAGAGCTCGGCCAGGTGCTTTTCCAGGGCGGCGCGGATCGTGGCCGCGGTGGCCTGAGGGTCGGAGTGGGCGCCTCCCAGGGGTTCGGGCAGCACTTCGTCGATAACCCCGAGCTCCTTGAGCTTGGGGGCGGAGAGGCCCAGGGCTTCGGCCGCTTTCGGGACGGCCTTCTGGTCCTTCCACAAGATGGCCGCAGCCCCCTCGGGAGAGATGACCGAATAAATCGCATATTCCAACATGAGCACCCGGTCGGCACAGGCGAT
>JAGGWU010000084.1 GCA_021163465.1 Candidatus Bipolaricaulota bacterium | reverse complement strand
TCCCCACCGCGTCCCACCCCGTCCCCGAGAGGCTCCCCAGCAGCCAGAAGGTGATGGCGGGGAGGACGTCCAGGGGGTCGGCGACGTACTTTATCATCCCGAGGAACGCGCTGAACAGCGACCCCACCAGGATCCCCGAGATGACGAGCACGAGGACCGAGTTCCCGAACCGCCGCGCCACCAACACCACCAGGAACACCGCCAAAAGGCCGAAGCCGAAGGCGAACCCGTCGACCAGATACCAGGGGATCCCGAGGAGCAACGCCAACGCGGCCCCGAAGGCGGCCCCGGAGCTCACCCCCAGGATCCGCGAGTCCACCAACGGGTTCCGGAAGATCCCCTGGAACACGGCCCCGGATAGCGCCAGGGATGCCCCCACCAGCGCCGCCCCCAGGGCCCGGGGGAGCCGCACGTCGAGGATCAGGATGCGCGCGGTGGGGGACACGCCGTCCAGTGGGAGCAGCGCCCCGATCACCTCCCGCAGGCCCACGGGGTAGCGCCCCACGAACAGGGAGGCGATGACCGCGACGGCTGGGAAGAGCACGAGCCCCAGCCGGATGGCCCCTTGTTTCACCCCTCGATCACGGTGACGAGGCCATCGGGCAGTTCATACCCGTAGAACTCCCGATAGAACGCCTTGGCCTCGGCCACGACGTCGATCCCGATGTCGGGATGGAGCTTGGCCGCCATCCACAGGAGGCCGAGGAAAGACTCGGGGGTGGGGATGTCCCAAGGCGCGAACACCCGGGGCATCTTGTGGACCCTCCTGCTGCGCACCGCCGAGATCCCATGCCAGAGGGGATCGTTCAGGAGATCCTCCGGGGTCACCTTCCCGTAGGGGGCGATGAAGATCACCTCGGGGTCCCAAAGGAGCACCTGTTCTATGTCGACATCTTGCCAGTGGCCCTGGAGGTCCTCCGACACCGAGCGCCCCCCGGCAAGGGAGATCAACTCCGTTTGGTACATCTGGCCGCTTGCCACCCTAAGGGGATGTGTGCCCACGAAGAGGACGCGAGGCGCTTCCCTTTGGGGATCTCCGAGGAGTTCCCGGACGCGTTGGACATTGTCCCGAAAGTACGCGATCAGGCGCGCGGCCCGTTCCTGAACCCCGAACACCTCTCCCAAAAGCGCGGTGGCTTCCTCGACCTCCTTCACTCCCTCGGCATGAAGCAGCACCACGGGTACCCCAAACTTCGCAAGCAATTCCGCGTCCTGGCGGTGGAGGGTAGGGCCGGCAAGAACGAGGTCCGGATGGTGGGCGAGGACCTCCTCCAGCGATAGCTTTTGGCGGGAATACTTGTGCGGGAGATCCGGGTCGATGGTGCCAAGGGCCTCCCAGGAGGGAGACCCGGGCCTCAGTCCCGCATAAGTCCCGAGGACGAGCCTATCCTGGACCCCGAGGGCGTAAAGGTACATGGTAGCCACCCCATAGAGGCTTACCACCCGCTTCACCGGGGTCTCGATCTCCACGTGGTTCCCGGCCTGGTCCGTGACGACCAGCTTCCCCTGGGGGAATGCCCCCAAGCCAAGGAGCAAGGCCACCGCTACAGCAAGGAGCGCTCTCACCCTCTCACCTCCCTGGAGAACTCCTTCCCCGTTCGCCTCAGCCACTTCAAGGCCGCCTCGATCTGTCCCAGGCGGAAGTCCCGCACGCACTTCCACATGCTGAGATCCTCCTGTGGGGGTTCCTGGCGCCGGATTTCCCGCGCCAAGTTCTTTAAAGCATCGATCTCGGCCTCGATCAGGGGCGGGATCCCATGCGGGTCGAGCTTGAGGAGGAAGTAGAGCTTGGCGAGGAACTCCACCCTCAGGTCCCTGAGGGCCGGGACGGGACGCCGAAGCCACTCCCAGAGCCTCCTCTCCCCTTCGGGGGTGAGCCGGTAAACCCGACGGGCTCGGCCTTTTGTGACCTGAGGTTCCCCCTGGATGAGGCCGGAGTGTTCCAAGCGGGAGAGGGCCAGGTATAAGCGGCTGGTGGCGATACGCCATATGGGGCGGAGCTCGCGCTCGATCTCGCGCTTCAACTCATATCCGTGCTTCGGCCCCTTGGCCAGAAGCCCCAAGACCGCGTATTCCACGGGAAATGGTGCCTCGGACATCCGCACGGAAGGATATTCCAAGTTGGAAGTTCCTACAACCTCCCCGCCGATACCCGCCCCTGATCGGTGGAGTTACACAACGAAGCGATGGCCTCAGGAAGTGCGCGCGGATGGATCACGGTCCGGTGGGGGCAGTGGAGCCGCGTCGGGGGAATCTGGTCCCTGTAAGGTCCCGCCAACATCCTCACCGTCCACATCCCCAGGATCCTGGCCGGGAGGATATCGTTGTCCAAGCGGTCCCCAACCATAACGGCCTGGGAAGGGGGGACATCGATGGCATCGAGGATGATGCGGAAAAATAGGGGCGCGGGCTTCCCGATCCCCATCTCCGCCGAAACCAGGTCCCAGGCGAACCCTTCGGTTATTCCACTCCTGCGTAGGAACTGTCCGGTCCTTTCGTCTTGGTTTGCCGCCAATGCCAATATATATCCGGCACTGCGGAGCACCGCGATCGCGTCACGAATGCCGTCCCGCAGACGATGTTCCCGTCGGGAAAGCCACTCCCGCTGGAACGCACGGAACCGCTCTTTCATATCCCGGAACCTTCGGAGATCGGGGCGCAGGTAATGCCATAGCGCCGCAAGCCATGCGTCTTGGTCAAGTCTCTGAACGTATCCCTTCACCGTCCTCCGGACGTCCTCCGTCGTGACCTCTATCCCCCAATTCCTGAGCTCCCGAGCGATGAAGGCTTCCCAGGCTTCATATTCGGGGTCTTCGACCAAGATCACGCCCCCCGCATCGAGAAGAACGGCCTTTACCATCCTCCGCCCTTTCAAAGCGTAAAAGTGTGGCGATCCCGATACCCTAACCTTCCGGCGTGTCCTGGGCAAGGACCCGATGGAAGGATAAAATCTTAAACGGTGATGGAATTTGTTTCCCCTTAGGGATACGCAGCCACGCTGGAAGACGCCATATGTGGTGATCGCCATTATCGCCCTCAACGTGATCGTTTTCTTCATCGAGCTCGGTCATTCCCCCAACGATGTGCGGTTCGTAAACCTCCTTCCCTGGTATGAGGAGTTCGGCAAGCTCCCTCCCTGGACCAAAGCGAGCGCTTTCTTCCGGATATTCGGGGCCCGTGCCGATCGCTTTCCCATCTCGGAGCGGGATTACTTCATAATTCAGTGGGGTTTGGTCCCGGCGGAGTTCTGGTCCGGAAAGGATCTCCCCCCCACCATCCCGATTCCCATCTTCTTTGTTGTGCTCACCTCCATGTTCCTCCACGGGGGATGGTTCCATCTCATCGGGAACATGTGGTACCTCTGGCTTTTCGGCGACAACGTTGAGTGGGCCATGGGAAGCGCCCGCTTCGCCCTCTTTTACATCCTCTGCGGCCTGGGAGCGGCCTTCACCCAGATGGCGGTGGCACCGGGCTCCATGGTGCCCATGGTGGGGGCATCCGGGGCGATCTCCGGGGTGATGGGGGCGTACCTCGTGCTCTTCCCCTGGTCCCGGATCCTGACCCTGGTCCCGTTTTTCTTCTTTTACTACTTCATGGAGCTTCCCGCGGTCCTTTTCCTTGGGTTCTGGTTCTTCATTCAACTCTTCTCCGCTTTGGGCAGCATTAGCATGATCGATCTGGGCGGGGTAGCGTGGTTCGCCCACCTTGGGGGGTTCATCACCGGGGTGCTTTTGGTCTTCCCCTTCAAGAAACGCTGGGTGACACCGGGGCTTGTGCGGTGGTGGCGGGCCAGGCGTTACTACCGCCCACCTTGGGGCTGGTGGCCATAAGGATCCTGGGGATAGACGAGGCCGGGCGGGGGGCCCTGCTCGGTCCCCTGGTGGTGGCCGGGGTCCTGGTGGAGGAGGAAGCCCTTTCCCGGTTGCGTTCCTTGGGAGTAGCCGATTCCAAAACCGTTCCGCGTAAAAGACGAAAAAAGCTCCTCGTTGAGCTCCTCCCCCTTGCCTCGGGGGGGCGGGTTCGGGTGATACCACCGGAAGATATTGACACCCGAAACCTCACGGAGCTTGAGCTTTCCGCGGCGGCCGAGCTTATTGGGATACTCACCCCCGGTCATGTGGTCCTCGACGCCCCCGTTTCCCCCCGCGCCATTCCTTCTTTCCGAAAACGCTTGGCCGCCAGGCTTCACTCCATGGGGGAGAAGGTTCCTCCACTCTCCATCGCCCCCAAGGCGGATCGGGACTCCCCGGTCGTGGGGCTAGCGTCGATCCTCGCCAAGGTAACCCGGGATGCATATGTAGTGTGGTTGCGAAAGCGCTTCGGCGATTTCGGCTGGGGATACCCCGGAGAGCGGGCCGTGCAGAAGTTCCTCCGGGATTGGTGGGAAACCCATAGGGATTTACCCCCCATTTGCCGGAGACGATGGGCCACGGTCAATAAGGTCCTCGACCCCACCTTGCACATCGGCAGCACTTCCCAAAAACGGGATCGTACTTGCAATTGAAGGGCACTGCGGGCAAAATCCCTGAAGATCCCTGTCGAGGAGGTTGGAATGCCGAAGCGCACATATCAACCGCATCGCCGGCGTCGCAAGCGAACCCATGGATTCCTGGCGCGTATGAGCACCCCGGGGGGACGGGCGGTCATCGCCCGTAGACGTCGCAAGGGCCGTTGGCGCCTAACCCCCTGAGCGAAAGAGAGGGAGTGGCCGTTGGCGCGGAAAAGGGTGTATGAGATCGCGCGGGAGCTGGGAATTACCTCCCGGGAGCTTTTGCGGGTCCTTTCCGATTTAGGCATGGAGGGCCTGCGGGCGGTGAGCACGGTGAGCGAGGAGGAGGCCGAGGTGATAAAGGAGCTCCTCCTCGAACGCGCAGGCAAAAAGGAGGCCCCATCCGAAGCCTCCGTGAAAACGAAAGAGGAGGCGTCCACCGCCGCGGTGCAAAAGGCCCCGGAGAAAGAAAAGCCCAAGCCGGGTATCCCCCGTCCGCCGGTGGTGGCGGTCCTGGGACACATCGACCACGGGAAAACCACCCTCCTTGACACCATCCGCAGAACCAAGGTAGCGGAAAAAGAGGCCGGGGGAATCACCCAATCCATCGGGGCCTATCAGGTGGAATACAACGGCCGCACCATCACCTTCATCGATACCCCGGGCCACCGCGCCTTCACCGCCATGCGCGCCCGGGGAGCCCAGGTGACCGATATTGCGGTCCTGGTGGTAGCCGCCGATGACGGGGTCATGGCCCAAACCGTGGAGGCCATCGACCACATCAAGGCCGCCGGGGTCCCTATGATCGTGGCCATCAACAAGATCGATAAACCCAACGCCAATCCCGATAAGGTCCGCCAACAATTGGCGGATATGGGCTTCGTTCCCGAGGAGTGGGGCGGCGAGACGATCATGGTGCCCATCTCCGCCCTCAAGGGCGACGGGGTGGACGAGCTCCTGGAGATGATCCTTTTGGTGGCCGACCTCCACGACATCCGCGGCGATCCCAAGGGGGAACTGGAGGCCTGGGTGATCGAATCGCATCTCGACCCGTCCCGGGGCCCCGTGGCCACGGCGGTGGTGAAGAACGGGATCCTGCGGGTGCGGGACGTGATCGTGGTGGGTACCACCTGGGGCCGGATCCGCGCCCTGATCGACCACCAAGGGAAACAGATCAAGGAGGCCACTCCCGGGATGCCCGCCCAGATCCTCGGCCTCTCCGACGTCCCCCAGCCGGGGGAACGAGTAGAGCGGGTCAAGAACCCCCGCGAGGCGGAAAGGATCGTCTCAGAAAGAAAAGAAGCTCGGAAGAAACCTCCCGAGCCCCGCTTTCCTCGCACCTTCGAGGAGCTATTCGCCCAGCGAGAGAAGAAAAAGCTCAAGTTGGTGCTTAAAGCCGCCACCGTGGGAGCTCTGGAAGCGGCGAAACTGGAACTCGGGACGATCCAGATCGAAAACGTGGATATCGAGTTGCTCCACGCGGGGGTGGGGCCCATCACCGAGTCGGACATCCTCCTCGCCGCCTCGGTGGAAGAGGGGGAGCCATTGGTAGTGGGCTTCGGGGTCAGGGTCGACCCCAAAGCGCGGAAGGTCATCGAGCAACATGGGGTTCCGGTACGTACCTACGAGATCATCTACGACCTCATCCGTGAAATCGAGCTTGCCGGGAAGCGCCTGCTCGGCCCGCAATACGTGGAGACCAAGGTGGGCGAGGCCGAGGTGCTGCGCACCTTCAAGATCTCCGGGGTGGGGGTTGTGGCCGGGTGCCGCGTGCGCGAAGGAAAGGTGATCCGGAACGGCAAAGTGAAGGTGATCCGCGACGGCGAAGAGGTCTTCACTGGCGAGATCGCATCCCTCAAGCACTTCGCCCAGGACGTCCAAGAGATGAAGGAAGGAAAGGAGTGCGGCATCCGCATAAAGGACTTCGACAAGGTGAAGCCCGGGGATATCCTGGAAGTGTACGAAGTCAAGGTGATCCAGCCCGCCTGAAGGCGACGCGGGCAGAAGATGCACATCCGGCTCCTCGAGGTGAGGTTGCGGCTTTATCGCGTCGCGAACATAAAGGAGCGCCGCTCGGTGGTGGAGGGACTGGTGGCACGCCTGAGACGCCAATTCAACGTTTCCGTAGCGGAGATCCCTTCCCAAGAACGTGACCTCGTGATCCTGGCTTTGGTCAACGTCTCTAGCGACGGGGCCTACGCCGAGGGGATGATGGAGGAGATCGTGGAGAAGCTCCAGGGGTCCCGGGAATTCTACCTTGAGGACCACAAGCTGGAGGTTTTCTGATGAACCCACGTGTGAAGGCCAGGATCGAGGCGGAGATCCAGCGGGAGCTCTCCGACATCATCGCTACCGAGCTCAGGGACCCCGTGTTGAAGGAGACCCTCCCCGATATCGTGGGGGTGGAGCTTTCGGCCAACGGGCAGCGGGCCACGGTGTACGTGTTCGCTGGGGATGAAGCGCTGAGGGAAGCGGTGCTTTCCGCCTTGGCCCGCGACGCGGGCTTCCTGCGCACGGAGCTTGCCCACCGGATGGACCTCAGGCGCGTGCCTTCCCTCCGGTTCGCCTGGGAGGATCCTCTTAAGCGGTGGCCGCTTTAGCGCCGATCCCGTTGCTTCCCTTGCGCTCGCCCGGCCACGGGGGTCGGGGAGTTACCTCGCAACGTCTCCTTTCCCGATGGGAAATCCTGCGGCGCCGGTTCCGCGAAGGCTCCCCCCATGAAGTGGTCGAGGAGCCGCTCAAATTCGTCTTGTTCCTCACCGGGGGTGTGGAGCACGAGTTCATGCAGCTTCTGGGCGGTAGCAGAGGCCCGTATGTACTGATCGCCCACCCGGGGCACAACTCCCTCCCCGCCGCGTTGGAGGTGGCCGCGGCGCTGCGGGAGCGCCGTGTCCACGCGGAGGTGTTGCACCTGGGGGACCGCGAGGCCCCGGGGAGGTTGGAGGTGCTTCTTCGGGTAAGCGAGCTTGCCCGAGGACTGCGGGGAAAGAGGGTAGGGCTCATCGGGAAACCATCGCCGTGGCTTCTGGCCAGCTGTCCAGACCTTCGGGCCCTGGAAGAGAGGCTCGGGTTGAGCTTCGTGGAAATTCCGCAAGAAGTGCGGCCCACCCAGGCAGTGGAGCCCCCGCCCGGGGAACGGGTGGAGCCGGGGGAAGAAGAGTTGCAAACGGCTGCAGGACTTCATGCCGCCCTGCGGGACCTCGTCGAGGCCGAGAAGTTGGACGCCTTGACCATCGCGTGCTTCGATCTCATCCGGGAAGGGGTCACCGCCTGCTGGGCCTTGGCCCGGCTCCCTTCCGAGGGGATCCCCGCGGCCTGTGAAGGGGACGTCCCTTCCCTGATCGCGCTGGTCCTTTCCCACCTCCTCACGGGGCTCCCGGGATTTGTGGGCAACCCTGTGGACATCGACCCGAAAGGGGAACGACTGCTGCTCGCTCACTGCACCGCGCCCCTGGCGCTCCTCGAGGGCTACAGGCTGCGGAGCCACTTCGAGTCCGGGACCGGAGTCGCGGTGGAAGGGAGGCTCCAGGAAGGGCCGTACACCCTCGTTCGTTTCGGGGGAAGGACCCTTGAGAAGGGCTTCTTCGTCGAAGGGAAGGTGTTAGGGGAAGAGGAAAGGCGTCCGGACCTCTGCCGCACCCAGGTGGTCTTTAAGGCCCCGAAAGGGGCGCTGAGGAAGCTCCTGCGGGAGCCGCTGGGGAACCATCACGTCCTCATCCCCGGCCATCACCGGGATGTCCTCGAGGCCTTCCACTCCCTCTTCCTCTCCGAAGACTTCCACGACTAGAAAGCAACGATCATGTCCCAACAAGCGGTGTAAATTGGGTTCCTTCAAGATCTTAGCCTATCCGACCGCCACCTCCTCTGTCAATTCCACTTGAGCCCTAATTTCGCTCTGTTCGTTTTGGTAGAGGGCTTCCATAGAGGCCGGGCTGAAGTAACACCGCCCTACTTCCCGTTCATCTTATTGCTCCTCAAGCGCCACCCCCCAAGCCCCAGCGTTGCCTTTTCCTTTGGGGTCTGCTCGAACCGGAACGTCTGCGCCCTGAAGTTGCGGCCGCTTTGTTAGTTATTTTCAGAACCTCCTCATATACCCTTTCGGTTTCCTAAAGCATGCGGTCGAGGGTGAGCCCCCGGGATCGCTCCGTCTTTTTTTCCTCTACTCGGGGCGGAGTTGCTCCAGAAAACGGTCGATATCCCGCTGATAGAGCTTCTTGAGCTTGAGGGCGTCCTCCACCACCAGGGCCACTTTTCTGGGGTCAAGCTCGTAAGAATAAGCGTGCCTGAAGAAGTGGCGAAACGCCCGCAACGAGTCAAGGAGCTTGTAGCTCTCCTCGGAGAGCAGCGCCAGTCGCACTCCCTCTATGGGGATCTTCATCCGCCAAAGGAGCTCTCGATGATATCTAGCTCGGTCCTCGATTCGGTTTTCGAAGAACTCGGCGATGATCTTACAAACTGTGGAGTTGATAAGCGAGACCCTCCAGGTAGGCAACCCCCTCCCCCTGGCGTCGCTCCTCTATCCTGTCGAAGATCCGTTCGATCTCCCTCCGTTGGGCCTCGATGGAAGCCTTGAAGAGGCTCAACCGCTCCTCGTCCACCTTATTCCCTCCCTCAGGATCTTCTCACGCAGGGGGTGACCCTCCAGTTGGACGACATCTACATCAAGCCCAAGCTCTAGAGAGAGAAAGGCCATCGCTTGGAAGAAATCCTCATCCCTTAAGCCCACGAAGGCCACATCGATGTCGGACTCGTCGAAATATCGATATTGCTTCGCCAACGAGCCAAAGATATAGGCCTCTTGGAAGGGAATCTGGCGCGATAGCTTCTCGAG
>JAGGWU010000070.1 GCA_021163465.1 Candidatus Bipolaricaulota bacterium | reverse complement strand
CCCCAAGGCCCGGGAAAGTACCCCGGTCCAAAAGGCCCCTATCCCCAAGCCCACCATCCATCCCAGGCCGGCATAGCGATTGAACCGCCCCAGTCCCGCCTCCCAATCGGCCTTGGGATAGCTTTCAAGCACCAAAAGGGTGGCCACCGTGGCCTGGGACATCCACAGGAAGGTGGCCAGGGCGTTGAGCCAGAAAAGCTCCGCTATCCGATGGATGAAGGGGAGGAAGAGGTAAAAGAAGCCGAACCCCCAAAAGCCCATGACTACGAAAACCCGCCGCCTTTTCACCCGGTCGGCCGTCCGGCCCCAGATGACGCTCCCCAGGATCCCGGCGAAGCTGGCGGTGCTGGCCAGGGCGCCCACGTCGGTGGCCGTGCCGCCCAGATGGTAGGCATAGAGGGGAACCAAAAGCGAAGCCGCCCCCCCGGCAGCGTTGGCGAGGAAATACCCCCAAAGCCAGCGTCCCTCAACTCGCGCCATGGGAGACCAAAAGGGCAACGGAGCTCCTGAGGCCATTGGGCTCAGGGATCTCGAGCACCGTGGTGCCGGAGAAGCCCGCCTCGGCCAGGGCCGAAATGCACCGCTTCCAATCCAAATTCCCCTCGCCCAAGGGGAGATGCTCGTCGGCTTGGCCGTGGTTATCGTGGAGATGCACGTGGATGAGCCTTCCGCCCAAGGCCCGGACGAACTCCACCGGATCCAAGCCCAGGGTATTGAGGTGTCCGAAATCCAAGCAAGCCCAAAGCCCCGGGAACCTTTCCAGAACCTCCCGGTGCTCCTGGGGAGTGAGGATCAGGTCCCGGTTGGATCCCCGTTGCTTGTTCTCGACGGCGAGCACCACCCCCAAGCGCTCGGCATAGGGGATGAGCTCCTCCAGGTTGGCATACAAAACCGAGCGGGCTGCCTCCAGGGCCCCGGGATCGCGGCGGTATTCGGAGGGGAGGCGGCCGGGATGGAAGACCACGATCTCGGCCCCCACCTCGGCGGCGAGCACCACCGTCCTCCGCAGGTCCTCCCTGGCCGCGGCGGCCAGGATGGGGTTCAGGCTCGCGAGGTTCGTGTCGTGGATTGAGGCGTGCACCGTGGGGCGGAGCCCGAAAGACTCAAACTTTCGACGAAGCGCCTTCCGGGCGTTCCGGTCGAGCCCGGTGGGATGGGCGAGCCCGGGCTCGGCCCGCAGTTCCACGACCCCTACCCCAAGCTCCGCGGCGAGCTCCAACCAAAACTCTAGGCCCCTTTCGGGGCCCAGGAACGCGGCCACCCCCAGATCCTTTTTCTCCATCAGCGCATGTAGATCCCGCCGTTCACGGAGATGGTTTCCCCGGTGATGTAGCTCGCCTCATCGGAACAAAGGAACGCGATCACCGCTGCCACCTCCCGGGGATCCGCGGCCCTGCCCAGCGGGATCTGCGATTTTATCCGCTCGCCGTCCCGGGCCAAGGCCTCACGGGTCATATCGGTGGCGGTGTAGCCGGGGCAAACGGCGTTCACCGTGATCCCATAGGGGGCGAGCTCCAACGCCAGGGACTTGGTAAGCCCGATGAGGCCCGCCTTGGCGGAGGCATAATGGGCCCCGTGGGAGGAGCCCCCCAGGGCCCGCAGCGACGAGACGTTCACGATCCGGCCGAAGCCGGCCTCGCGCATGTAGGGGAAGGCCGCCTGGGCGGCCACGAAGGGCGCCGTCAGCGCTACCCGGATCATCCTGTCCCAGTCCTCAAGGGACAGCTCGGTGAACCTGGCGTGCTGGGTATAGCCGGCGTTGTTGACCAGGATATGGAGGCCCCCCAGGGCCTCCGCGGCGCGATGCACCAGGGCCCTGGCCTGTTCCGGATCTACCAGGTCCGCTTGGATCACAGCGGCCTTGCGTCCCAGCCGTTCGATCTCCGCCGCCACCTCTTCGGCACGGACCCTTTGCGTCCGATAACTTATGGCCACGTCACACCCCATGGCCGCGAGCTTAAGGGCCGTTGCCGCACCGATCCCCCTGGATCCCCCGGTAACAAGGGCATATCGCTGCATGATTACCTCCTGCCGCGGTCCTTCAGGTTCCGAATAGCCGATCCCCCGCATCCCCGAGCCCGGGGGTAGAGCCTATCGGTGGATTTGTCCCGGAGCCTGGTGAGCTTCGCGCGGATCAAGGGATGGTCTATCACCGTCAGCATGGTCTGGGCGAGGGTAACGTTTTTCGTGAGGATTTCAAGATTTTTCCGTGAATATCAGGGCTTATCCTTCGTGCCGCGGTCCCCTCTGCTCCCGCTCCGAGGGGGAAGCTCGTCCACATGTTGGCAGTGTGGACAGAAGTCGGTGCGTTGTCCGGAAAGCAACACCTCGCCGATGGGGGTGCTGCACCGGGGACAGGGCTTTCCCGCCCGGCCGTGGACCCGCAGGAAGGAACGTTCCTCCTCCTGATAGAGACCATCCCCCACCCGGGCCTTGATCTCGGAGATGGCCCAGCGGAGCACCTCGGGGATCGCCCGCCACAGGCGTTCGATCTCTGCGGGGCTTAGGGTATGGGCATAACGAAACGGGGAGAGCCGGGCCTCAAAGAGGATCTCGTCGGAATAGGCGTTCCCGATCCCGGCGATGAGCTTCTGATCAACGAGGACCTTCTTTATCTGACGCCGTTTCCCGGAGACGATGGCCGCGAACCGCTCCAAGGTAAATTCCTCCCCCAAGGGCTCCACCCCGAGGCCGGAGAGGGGCCCCTGGTCCAAGGAACTGAGGAGCCAACCCCGGGTGAGCTTGGGAAAGCCGGCCTCGATCACCCGGATGTCGTTCCCGTCGTCGAGCTCGATCCGAAACACGGTGCTTTTGGTGGCACTGTACCGGGAGGCACCGTGCCACACCCATCCCGCCCGCATGAGGTGCACCGCGAAAAGGAGGCCGCCGGTCAAACGGAAGAGGAGGTACTTCCCCCGCCTCCATATCTCCTCGATCGCCCGCCCCTCCATCTCCGCCAAGGGGGGATCGGTGGACTGGAGGAACGCGGGATGAAGGGCCTCGGCCCCCCGGATCGTCCGATCCACGACCCGGGGGGCCAGGTTGGCGGCGATGACCTCCAAATCAGGGAGCTCCGGCATCTCCCCCCTTAGCCCCGATCACGGATCGTCGCAGCACCCCAGGAAGATGCTGATGCTGCAGTTACAGCAGGGGAAGCAAGGAAGCGGCGGGCAGCACAGCACACAACAGCACGGCACACAGCAGCTCGGGCACTTATAGACCTTGATATAGGGCTTGCAGAGGGAGATCCCACACGGTTTGGACCAGAGGACCGTCCAGCAGCAAGGGTCCTTCTCCACGATCTTTATCGCCGTCTTGTACTCCCCCTTGGTGGTGGTGACCACGATGTAGTAGAAGCCCGGGGCCACCTGCTGGCCCGCCATGTCCTTCTGGTCCCATTGCATCTCCAGGCACTGTGGCGCCATGGGCTCGGGGAAGGCGTGTTCGTAGACGAGGGCCCCTTCCAGGGTCTCGATGCGCCAACCCGTCACGAGCTCCTTGTCC
Organism: Candidatus Bipolaricaulota bacterium; assembly: GCA_021163465.1. Taxonomy (GTDB): domain Bacteria; phylum Bipolaricaulota; class Bipolaricaulia; order Bipolaricaulales; family Bipolaricaulaceae; genus UBA3571. Next base: position 6,548 of record JAGGWU010000070.1, on the reverse strand, counting down.
TCACAGCAACAGCAAAGGAAGCTGAAGGGCACGACGAGCTTAAAGTAGACGGTGTCCCCGACCCAGAACGCGGTGTAACAGCACGGTTCCGTGGGCGGAGGACAGCAGGAGGAATTGCCGAACCCCAAGCCCAAGCTTCCCAATGTCAACGCAAGCAGCGCCCCGAACGCAAGAGCCCTCTTCATACCCACATCACCTCCAACTCATTGTACAACGAAACCCCGGCGGCGGTTTCAGGTTTCTGTGATCCGCGTTACAGTCCTCCCGGGCCAGATCTCCGGATTGACGATGTTGTCGGGCCTTCTTCCCTCCAAGGCAGCCAACACCCCTTCCACCGCCATGGACGCCATGCGGCGGCGGGTGGCCACGGTGGCGGAGCCGATGTGAGGGGTGAGGACCACGTTGGGGAGCTCCAGGAGCCCAGGGTGCACCTCGGGCTCCCGCTCGAAGACGTCCAGGGCCGCCCCGGCGATCTTCCCCTCGCGGAGGGCCTCCACCAGGGCCCCTTCGTCCACCACCGGCCCCCGGGCGATGTTGATGAGGTAGGCCGTGCGCTTCATCAGGGAAAGCTCCCGGGGGCCGATCATGTGGTGGGTCTCCGGGGTGAGGGGAGTACAGAGGACCACGAAATCGCTTTCGGCAAGAAGGTCTTCAAGTTTCATATACCGGCAGCCAAGCTCCCTTTCCAGTTCGGGTTTCCGGGCGCGGGAGTAATAGAGGATCCGCATGCGGAAGCACCTTGCCCTGCGGGCAACGGCGCTTCCGATCCGCCCAAGGCCCACAATCCCCAGCGCCGCCCCCCAAACATCGCGGCCCAGGTAAGGGGGCATAAAGGTCCAGCCCGGGAATCCCTCGGCACGGAGGCGCTTGTCCAACTCCACCACGCGTCGGGCCACGGCCAACATCAACGCGAACGCCAGGTCCGCCACGGTTTCTGTGAGAACCCCAGGTGTATTTAGCACCACCACCTTCCGCGCGTTGGCCTCTCCAAGGTCGATGTTGTCCACCCCCACCCCGAGGTTGGCCACGATCTTCAAGTTCGGCGCGGCGGCGAAGACCTCCTTGTCGACCTTTGTGGAGAGGGGACAGATCAACACATCGGCATCGGCCACCCCTCGCAGGAGATCTTCCCTGGGGATCACATCCCCGGGGTAAACCTCCGCCGAATGGCCCGCTTCCCTGAGCCTCTCCACCTCCTCGGGGAAGATGCGGCAACTTATAAAGATCTTTGCCATTCCACCTCCCTACTCGTAGCGCAGTGCCTCTACCGGATCCAGCTTCGCCGCGGCCCGGGCCGGCAAAAGGCCCGCCAAACTCCCCACTAGGAACGAGAACCCCAAAGCACCCAAAACGAGCCACCACGAGATACCGTACTCCAGCACCTGGGTGCCCAAGGCCTTTTTGGCGGCGAAGACGGTGACAACGTTGAGCAGCGCCCCGATCCCCGTGCCCAGGGCACCTCCTGTGAGCCCCATTAGGCCCGATTCCAACAGGAAGATCATCATGATCTGGGAGTCCCGGGCGCCCACGGCCTTCATCACCCCGATCTCCCGGGTGCGCTCCAAAACGGCGGTGTACATGGTGTTCATGACGCCGATCCCGCCGACCAACAGGGAGATCCCCGCGATCCCGCCCAGGAATGCCCCCAGGATGCCCAAGGTCTGTTGTACCACCTCGTGGACCTCCTCCATGGTCTGGACGGAGAGGTCCAGGCGGCCCCGGGTGCGGTAGAGGAAATCCTCGATGCGCTCCGCCACCTCGCCCACATCGTAGCCCGGAGCTGCTCGTACGAAGACCATGGAAACACCCTTCTTTCCCAGGAGGTCATGCATGGCCTGGAGGGGCATGATGATCACGTCCTCGTCCAGGCGACTGTCGGAGCTGTAGATTCCGATCACGGTGAAGCGCCGACCCTCGATCTCCAGTGTGTCCCCAACCTCAAGCCCAAGCTCCTCGGCCATCTCGGCCCCAAGGACCACCGCGTCTCGGTCCCCGGACGAGAAGACGCGTCCCGCTTTCATCTCCACCTTGAAGAAAGAAAAGATGTTCTCCGATGCCCCCAGCGCATCCAGAAATCCCTCTTGTGTCCCCGCCTTCACGTAAACGCTCTCGTAATCCATGAGACCGATCTCGGCGACCCCCTCGACGTCGGAGAGTGCCTCCACATCGATCTCGAAGGAGGTCCTGAAAGAGATGGGTCCGCCGAAGCCCCCGCCCAGCTCCCCGGGGACGATCATCATCACGTCGTAACCCAGCTCCTCGAAGGAACGCTTGACCGCAAGCTGCATAGAAGTGCCCAGGGAAACCAAGGCCACCACCGCGGTGATCCCAATGAGGATCCCGATTATGGTGAGCCAACTGCGTTTTTTACGGTGGAGGAGCCCCCGGACCGCGATCCCCAAAAAGTCACGCATCGCTTCCTTCCGCGATTCGTCCGTCCCTGATCCTGAGCCTTCTTCCCGCGGTGGCGGCCACCTCGGGATCGTGGGTGACCACCACCAACGTCACCCCCTCCCGATTGGCCTCGGAAAGGAGGGAAAGAATCCCCCGGCCCGTCTCCGTGTCGAGGTTTCCCGTGGGCTCGTCGGCCAGAAGGAGATCGGGGGAGTTGGCGAGGGCCCGGGCGATGGCCACCCGTTGCTGTTCCCCTCCGGAAAGCTCCGAAGGGAGATGGCGTTCGCGCTCCCGGAGTCCCACCTTGCCCAAAAGCTCCCGGGCCCGGGCGAGCCTCTCCTTCCGGGGCACCCCGGCGAAGATCATGGGAAGTTCCACATTCCCCAAGGCGGTGAGGGTAGGAGAGAGGTTGAAGCTCTGGAACACGAAACCCACCCTCCGATTCCGGATGCGGGCGAGGGCGGAGGGCTTGAGGCGCGTGACGTCCTCGCCCTCGAAGAGGACCCGCCCCTTCGTGGGACGGTCCAGACATCCCATGAGGTGAAGGAGCGTGGATTTCCCCGAGCCCGAGGGCCCCATCACCGCCAGGAACTCACCCCGTGTCACCTGCAAATCCACCCCCCGCAGGGCCTCCACCTCGATCCTCCGGCGTCGGCCCATGCGGTAGACCTTCCACACCCCTTCGAGCGCGACTATGGCCTCAGTCCTCATGTACGAACTCCACCAGCTCTATCTCCTGCACCAGTCGGTATTCACCATCCGCTTTCTCCTCCACCCGGATATACGGCGGGAAGAGGAGAAGTGCCCGGTGGGAGAGGCGGGGGAGGTATATAACGGCCCGTTGTCGGGGAAAACAGGGGGTGCACGTATGTCCCTACCACAACAGGGATCCCGAGGATCTCGTCCTCCCGCTCGGTGATGAGGCGTGCCCTCTCCCGGAGGAGGTAGCTCTTCCCGGCCTCAATCTCTTTATCCCACAAAGAAAAAATAGGGGCCAACGGGATCACATCCGCTCCTCCTTCCAACGTTCCGGCCCCCATGAAGGTCTTGAGGAGCGAAAATCCCTCGGTATCGGAGACTTCGCTGACCATGGTCATCCTCACCTCGTAGGCCCCCTCCTCTTTCGGCACTACCTCTAAGATCCAGCCCAAGGCGGGTTCCCCCGGCTCGCGGACCTCGTATCGGAGGAAGGTGTATCCCCCGGGATAGGGAAGCTCGGGCAGGAACCCCTGGGCCCAAGTACTTGCAGCGATGAAGGCGGCCGCGGCGAGAACCGAAAGATTCCTCATCTCCATCACCCGGGAGCTTGTACTCGGAAGGGGCCTGCATTTCAACGGAGCCCAAGGACAAGCGCGAGATCCGTGTCCTCCGGCCAAATCGTACAATATCCTCGAGGTGAGGAAGATGATCGTAGAGTTCACCATCTCGCCCATCGGTGTTGGGGAAAGTTTAAGTGAGTACGTGGCCAAGGTGATCGATCTCGTGGACAAAAGCGGGCTCCCCTACCTCCTCACGCCCATGGGCACCATCGTGGAGGGGGAGTGGGATGAGGTGATGGAACTCATCAAGCGCTGCCACCACCGGATGCGGGAGCTTGCGCCCCGCGTCACCACCCGGATCTACGTCGACGACCGCTTCGGAAGGAAGGGGCTTCTGGAGCACAAGACCAGATCCGTCGAGGAGAAGCTGGGAAGGCAGATAAAGCGAACACGGCTTGAGGCTCAATAAATTCCTCCAGGCGGCGGGAGTGGCCTCGCGCCGGAAGGCGGACGAGCTCATACTCTCGGGGTCTGTGCGGGTAAACGGGAGGGTCGTACGCGAGCCCTGGTACGAAGTCGATCCCGAAAAGGATGCAGTGGAAGTGAACGGCCGACGGGTGGAGTTAGCCACCGAAAGGCATTACTTCAAGTTCTACAAGCCGCGCGGCGTCGTGAGCACCATCAGTGATCCCCACGCGAAACGGACCCTCTCGGATTACATCCCCATGGGACTCCGGCTCGTTCCCGCGGGGAGACTCGACCTCGATTCCGAGGGCCTCATGATCCTCACCGACGACGGGGACCTCGTGTATCGGCTAACCCACCCGAGCTTCGAAGTGCCCAAGCGGTACCGGGTGGCGCTCGATCGGTACGTGAAAAGGGAAGATCTCGAGAGGCTTTCCCGGGGGATGGAGCTCGAAGATGGGCCTTTCCTTCCCGATCGGGTACGGCGGTTGGGGCCTAGGGAGGTAGAGCTGGTGATCCACGAGGGAAGAAAACGCGAGATCCGCCGGGCATTTGCGGCCCTCGGATACGAAGTGGTGCGGCTCGTGAGGGTCGCCATCGGCCCGGTGGAGTTGGGGGACATGCGCCCCGGGGAGCTACGCCGCTTGAGCCCGGACGAGCTCCGGGCCCTGGGAATAGGGAAAGGGTGATCGATCGCAGGCTCGAGTAGCCTTTCTCAAGACCTTGAACAAGCCATTTTGCGGAGCCTCGGAACCCCTACGGAGGGAAAGCACAAGATGGAAACCGACAAGTGACTGCTCGTGCTGGACGAAAAGGCTCAGGCCGCCCCCACATTCAAAGGGAGGCGGCCCAATTGGGCCGCCTCTCCCTCTCCTTACGTGACCTCGATGCGCTTCTGGGACTCCCAGAGGCCGTGGATGTTGCAGGAGGATACCGCATAAAGGATCCCCGGCTTCTCCGTCTTCATGACGAAGGTCGCCACCGGTTCGGTATAGACGGTGCTCGTATTGGGCCCTTGGGTGGAAGCGCCGTGGGCGGCAAGGTCGAACCGCGCTACCTGATACGGAAACTTCTCCCCTTCGGGGCGGAAATAGACGGAGATCCAGGCGATGTGGTGTTCGGTGGTATTGGGGTGGGGGATCCCCTTTCCCACGGAGACGGTGACGCGGAAAGCCTCCCCCGGCTTCACCGTCTCGGGGGCCTCGATGACCGGAACGTGCTTTTCCGACTTCCAATCAGCACTTTGAACCAACTCCCCTATCTTTCCCATCGCTTCTCCTTTCAGAGTTTCTTGTGGCAGAACCACCAGTCGTAGCAGGTGTACTGCTTGGGGCGCTCGGCCGCCGTCTTCACGTCTGCCGCCGGCGGGATGATCACCTCGTCGCCGATGAGCTCGTTGTTCGGCCAGTTGGCCGGGATGGCCACGCCCTCTTTGTCCGTGATCTGGAACCCCCTGACCATCCTCAGGATCTCGTCCATGTTGCGGCCGAGCTCCTGGGGGTAGTAGAGGATGGCCCGGATCACGCCCTCGGGGTCCACGATGAACACCGCCCGGACGGTGTTGGTGCCCTTGCCCGGGTGGATGAGGCCAAGTCGGCACGCCACGCGGCCGGTATCGTCGGCGATGATGGGGAACCGGATCTCCACCCCCAGCTTCTCCTTGATCCACTCTACCCACTTGATGTGGGAGAAGACCTGGTCGATGGAGAGGCCGATCAATTCACAGTTGAGCTTCTTGAATTCGTCGTAGCGCTTCTGGAACGCCACGAACTCGGTGGTGCACACCGGGGTGAAGTCCGCCGGGTGGGAGAAGAGCACGAACCATTTGCCCTTGTAGGCATCGGGGAGCTTCAGCCTCCCGTGGGTGGTTTGGACCTCCATCTCCGGGAACTTATCGCCCAAAAGCGGCATCCGGTCCTCACACATGCCGCTCACCTCCTAGAAGGATTTGAATTTGTCGCGGGGCGCGCCGCAGACGGGGCAGTACTCCGGCGCCTCGCCTTCCACGGTGTAGCCGCACACCGGGCAGATGTACATCGTGCCCAGCTCCAAGTCCTTTCCCTTTTCCGCCGCCTCCTTGGCGCGCCGGTACATCCGGGCGTGGATCTTCTCCGCTTCCAGGGCATAGTGGATAGAGCGTTTTGCTCCGCTCTCCCCCTGGAGATCGGCCACGGCGTCGTAGGCGGGGTACATCTCCTCCACCTCGAAGGTCTCCCCGGCGATGGCCTCCGCCAGGTTACCGGGGGTGTCCTTGATACCGGCGAGCTCCCGTAGGTGGTTTTGAGCGTGGACCTGCTCGGCGTAGGCGATGGCGCGGAAGAGGCGAGCGATGTTGGGCTTTCCCTCTTTCTCCGCCACATCGGCGAAGATGAGGTAGCGCATGTGCGCCTGGGACTCGCCGGCGAACGCCGCCCTGAGGTTCTCCTCGGT
>JAGGWU010000025.1 GCA_021163465.1 Candidatus Bipolaricaulota bacterium | reverse complement strand
CTGTTTCGACTTCGTTCCCGTGAGACCCCGGGCGTCTTTGACGGTTAAAGTAACGGTGAACGTGCCGCCATCGGGGTACTGGTGGGTGACGGTTTGAGGTGGTCCGTCGCGGGTGATGGGATCAGTCCCGTCACCGAAGTCCCACTGCGACCATACGATCGCATCTCCATCGGGATCGGAAACGGAGGGGGTGAAGGTGATGTTATCGCTCCACTTGGGGTTCTCCGGGGTCCAGTCGAAATTGACCACCGGTCGGCGATTGAGTTCAATGGTAAAGACAGCAGCAGAGGCCACGGTTGCCTGATAGGTTGCGCCGTTCTCTAGGTGGTGGACAGTGGTTTCAAGTTGAATTGTGCGGCCAGCGACCGCCACTTCCGGAGCGGCGATCGTGACCCAAATCCAGAGTTCGATGGAACCGTCGTCGGCCACAACGTTGTTTTGGAGGGTGGAAATGGTGACCCCACCGGTATGGAACCCGGCGACGTCGGTTGTCTCGCCCAGGAGGTCCCCGGCTGCGTTACGAACCTCTATCTTTGTAATGTCGGAAGCCTTCGCAGTTCCGAGGTTCCTTATTACCACAGGGTTAATAGTTACCCCGTCGTCGTTTTCGTCCTGGTCATCGAGGCGAATCTTTTGGGCCAGGAACCGCTGGCCGGTAAAGACCGTGGCCGAATCCTGAGCTACGTCCTCGGCGTACTCGAACCCTGCGGGCCGCAACTCTGCGGCCACGGGGAAATCTACATATGGGGATATGTAAGCGTTCGTTTCGTCATTATTGGTTACACCATCATTAGGCTCCAGCGAGGCTATTTTGACCCGCGGTTGCAATGTATGACCTGGTGATATGTTCCCAATCCGGTAAAGGATCTGCACGGTCAATGTCCCGTCGTCGTTCAGCAATTGATCGGTTATATTTAACCAAGTCCCTGTAGTAGCGAACTCTGCAAAAGTACCGCCAGGGAATTGCCCTATTGTTGTTCCGTTAACTTTCACCGTGATGTCCGCGATTTCAGCGTCCGTGGCTGTCCCCTGATTTTGAATCCAAATCGCTGTTATCTCTGGTTGATCAGGGTTTACATCGTTGTCCCGTACCACGATCGTCTGGGCAAGGATCTCTCCTGGGTTTAGAACCCCAGACACGGGAGGTGTACTTTGTTCTTCGATCTCTTCTATCCCTGCATTCCGGATTGTTTGTACCGTAGGGGCTTGCGAGGTCTGTGTAAATCCTTGATCACCGCCCGGTTGTTGTTCAACCAACTCCAAAATGATCTCTGTCTGGACGGTACGCCCATCCGTTGGGTTCCCCGCCACTTCGATTTCGACCTTTATCTCAATTGCAGAATCGTCAGCTACATTTCCATTCCAAGCCCCAAAATTAGTTGTGGGATCAAAAACAAGTCCACCATTATTGAAATCTGTTGCGTCGGGCACTTTGGTTTCTTCGTAATTCACGCCATCGTAGCGCACCGTAACTTTGACCGAAGCAATATCGTCTGCAGCTATTGCTGTCCCTAAATTGCGAACTTTGATTTTAGTCACTGTTATTGGGGAGTCATTGGCGTCGTTGTCGGTGAATGTGACCTGTTGTACCGGGTTATCGACTCCATCGCCCGGATTGTAATTGCCTGCAGGAAGTTCGGTTTCGTGAATCTCTTCGAACCCTGCTTTTACGATCTCTTCGGTCTCGCCATCAGGGATCCATGCACTCGTATAAGCGGTGGTGCCCACGAAGTAGTGAAATTGAACCTCCAGGACGAGTGTTTTACCACCATCAATTTGTGCTACATCGGCTACATCTACCAATACCTCAATGTCCACCGTCGCTCCCGCAGGGAGGGTGTAATCCACTGCGATCGCCACACCACCACTGGCGAGTCCGATGGGATTATTTACAGCCCCGATCAGGCCTCCTCCGTCCCGAAGCTCGATCCGCGTGATTTCTTGATGGGTGGCAGTTCCCAGGTTGCGTACCGTGATGACATCGAAGAGAATTGGCTGATCCGCAGTGTTCTGCAATCTTACCTTTTGTACCACAATGTCAGTATCACCAGGGTTTAGATAGCCAGCCGCGAGGTCCTGGTCCACAAAAGTGACTTGGGCACTCACCCCCCAGGCCAAAATGCCCGAAAGGAGGAGAAGCCCTCCTATAACCTTTCTTCGCACCATTACGCCCCCTTTTCCCGAGAGCTTTTTCGAAGGAATATTAAAGCAGCCACTGTCTTGCCTACAGAATCATCGTGCCACGGCTAGCGGGACTTGGTCACAGATGAAAGGGATAATTGTCCACAAGGTTTTTGTAGATGGCGAATACCATGGGTGTTGACTTCCCACTAAGCCAAAATTACGCCTGTAGCAAGATTTTGGAGGATGGTGCGCATGGCCTCGAGGGCTCGGCGGCGGTGGGAGATCACGTTCTTCTCCTCCGGAAGCATCTCCGCCAGCGTGCGGGTCTCGCCCTCCGGAACAAAAAGGGGATCGTAACCGAACCCGTGCTCCCCCCGGGGCGCCTCGGCGATCTTTCCCTTCAGTACACCCTCCGTTTTCCACATACGTCCGTCGGGAAGGGCTAAGACCGCCACCGTGTGAAACCGGGCCCGCCGATTCCTTACCCCCTCAAGCAGCCGAAGGAGCTTCTCGTTGTTGGCCCGATAGTCCTTGTCCTCTCCCGCAAACCGGGCCGATCGCACCCCCGGCGCTCCCCCCAACGCCTCCACCTCCAACCCCGTGTCCTCCGCCAACGCCGGCAGGCCCGTCTCCCGTGCCACCGCCGTGGCCTTAAGGACGGCGTTCTCCTCCAAGGTCTCCCCCACTTCTTCCACATCGGAAAAGGAGATCTCCCGGAAGGTTAGCCACTCTATCCCCGGGATATCCCCTAGGATGGCGAGGATCTCCTCGACCTTGTGGGGGTTCTTGGTGGCAAGGACGACCTTGGCCGCCACCGCCCGCTACATCGCTACCCCACGCAGCGAGAGCTCCGCGGCGAAGTGGCAGGCCACGTAGTGGTCGCCCCCCATGTCCACGAACTTGGGAGCTTCCTTGGAACAGATCTCCTTGGCGTAGGGGCAGCGCGGGTGGAAGTAACAGCCGGAAGGCGGGTTTATGGGGCTGGGAACATCCCCTTGCAGGATGATCCGCTCCTTCTTGTAGTCGGGATCGGGGATCGGCACCGCAGAGAGCAGCGCCTCGGTGTAGGGGTGCATGGGATGGGTGAAGAGCTCCTCGGTCTCCGCGAGCTCAACGATCTTCCCCAGGTACATCACCGCCACCCGGTCCGAGATGTGCTTCACCACCGAAAGGTCATGGGCGATGAAAAGATATGTGAGGTGGAACTCGTCCTGGAGGTCCTCGAGGAGGTTCAGTACCTGGGCCTGGATGGATACGTCCAAGGCCGATACGGGCTCATCGCACACGATGAGTTGGGGGTCCAAGGCCAGGGCCCGGGCGATCCCGATCCGTTGGCGCTGGCCGCCGGAGAACTCGTGGGGATAGCGGCGCATGTGCTCCGGCTTCAACCCCACCGCTTGGAGGAGCTCCGCCACCCTGCGCTCCTTCTCCTTTCCCCGGGCCACACGGTGGACCACCAACGGCTCACCCACGATGTCGCCCACGGTCATCCGGGGGTTCAGGGAGGAATAGGGATCCTGGAAGATGATCTGCATCTCCCGGCGCAGGGGCTTCATCTCCCGGGGCTTCATCTTCGCGATGTCCACCACCCGCCCCAAGCGCTGGCTGCGAAAGAGGATCTCCCCGGCAGTAGGTTCGATCAACCGCAGGATCGTCCGCCCGGTGGTCGTCTTTCCACAACCCGACTCCCCCACCAGGCCGAGGGTCTCTCCTTCTTGGATGAAGAAGTCCACGTCGTCCACCGCCTTGACCCATCCCACGATGCGGCGAAATACGCCTCGACGGACAGGGAAGTATTTCTTCAGCCCACGTACCTCAAGGAGCACGCCCTCTCGCAAAGACACCGCTCCCGTTCCCCCCTCTTTCCTAAGTGTAGAGCCAACAGGCGACGTCATGGTCCGTTTCGACCTCCTTCAACGGCGGCATCTCCTGCCGGCATATTTCTATGGCGTGCGGACACCGCGGATTGAACGGACAACCCGGCGGCGCGTTCAGCGGGTCCGGCACCACGCCCTTGATGGGATCCAACCGCTTTTTCTTCGTGGCCAGTGAGGGAATGGACTTAAGCAGCCCCTGGGTATAAGGATGCTTCGGCTCGTGAAAGATGGGCCGGACTTTCGCGCGCTCCACCACCTTGCCCAGATACATCACTACCACTTCCTCACACATCTCCGCCACCACTCCCAGGTCGTGGGTGATCAACATGATCGCTGCACGGAACTTCCTCTTCAGGTCCTGCATCAGGTCCAGCACTTGGGCCTGGATGGTAACGTCCAGAGCCGTGGTGGGCTCATCGGCGATGAGGAGCGAGGGGTTGCAGGAAAGGGCCATAGCGATCATGGCGCGCTGGCGCATACCCCCCGAGAGCTGATGGGGGTACTCGTCCACCCGCTGCTCGGGCTCCGGAATCCCCACTTGGCGCAACATCTCGATGGCCTTTTGGCGGGCTTCCCGTTTGGAGACCTTCTGGTGGAGCATGATGGCTTCCATGATCTGGTAACCAATAGTGAAAACGGGGTTCAGGGAGGTCATCGGCTCCTGAAAGATCATCGCGATCTCTTTCCCGCGGATGGAACGGTACTCCTTGCCTTTGGGGTTCAGCTTGTGGAGTTCAACGGTTTTCCCGTTCTTGCGGAAGAGGATCTCACCTTCGACGATCTTCCCCGGGGGCATGGGCACAAGCCCCATGATGGAGAGGGCCGTAACCGACTTCCCACAGCCCGATTCTCCCACTACCCCCAGGGTCTGCTCCGGTTCGATGGCGAAGGAAACCCCGTCAACCGCCTTCACCACCCCGTCTTCGGTGTAGAAGTAGGTGCGAAGACCTTTCACCTCAATTAGAGGCACCTTCGACCTCCTCCATCATGGGATCACGGCTATAATCAAGCCCAAAAGGAGGAAAAGGGTCCCCAGGACCCCGATGGCGATCTTGCGGGGATCCTTGGAGGTGTCCCTCCCGAAGACGGTGGTGGACATCCCCCCGCCGAACCCACCGCCCAGGGCCGCGTGCTCCGACATGTGCCAGAGCACAAGCCCGATCAGGGCCACACTGTCCAGAAAGAAGAGGACCATCAAGAAGGTCTTCATTTCGTCACGCTCCAATTCGGCATTATAAAGGAGAGCAACCCCTCTTCAAACCATACCCGATCCGAGGTTAGTACGGTTCCCCCATTGAGCCCTTCCATGGATTCCCTAAGCTTCGGTCGCATGATCCACGTGGTCACCGTAGGCGCCCATCTCGGATATGACCTCTCCACCACTCCCCTGGGGGGCGGGGGCACAGTGGGGACCCACCTCGTCCGCCATTGGGCCTCCCGGGAGGATTTACGGCTCATCGTGATCGGTTCGGGACCGGTCCCCCCGGCGGAAGGGGTGGAGTACGTCCAGATTAAATGGCAGACCGGCGCAGGGGAAAGGGACCCGAGTTCCTTTTCGGTGCGGGAATACGCCCGCTTCTGCAGGAAGTTCTCATGGAAGGTCACTGAATATCTGAAGAACTTAGCGAAACGGCTGGATCCCGCCCGGACATGCATCGTCCACCACGATGTAGCCGAGGCTCCGGATTTTGCCCGGCTCAGGGTATGGGGATACCGGCAGGTGGGCATCTTTCATGTGGATGTGGTAGATTACGTGGCCAACATTTACTTGCGGGGCCTTATTTCCGCTCCCGCCTTGGCCAAAGCGCATAGGGCCCTGTACAGAGCTCGACTCCATCGTCTCCTTCCCCTGATCCTTCGGCTCATCTTCGTCAAACAGGAGGAGTGTGTAGAACACTGCGATCTTTTGGTTGTTCCCTCCAGTCCCATGGCCGACCTCCTCGAACGTTCTTACCCCGGCCGGGCCAGGGGCAAGGCGGTGGTCGTGCCGTGGGGCGTCATCATGGAGGGGAACGGGAGGGATGTAAACCCCCTTGATATCAGAAACCGCTATGGCATCCCCGAAGACCGACCCGTCCTTTTGACCTTGAGCCGCATCTCCCCCGAGAAAGGCCAGGATCTCCTCCTCAAGGCCCTCCGCATATGGGAAAGGGAGGAGAACGGGGACCTCGACCTCTTCATCTGTGGTGCCCCTGCCTTCATGCACGGCCGAAGTTATTACGCCCGGCTGGTTAAGCTCGCCGGAAGGCTGGAGCGGGTGAAGGTGCATTTCCCCGGCTATGTTGCCGGATCTACAAAGCGGGCCTTCCTGCGCGCCGCTGATCTCTACGTCTTTCCTTCCCGACACGAATCCTACGGCCTTACATTGGCCGAGGCGCTGGCGGTAGGGCTTCCGGTACTGGCCACTTCACACCACGCGGCTTGCGAGCTCGTGCGCCCCGAATTCGGCATGGTGGTGGAATCGAACCCGCGCGCGATCTACCGTGGGCTGAAGGAATTGCTTTACGATCGGAAAAAGCTTGTGGAAATGGGGAAAAAGGCGAGGGAATTTGCCCAAGGTCTTAAGTTTGAAATCGCCGCCCAAAGATTGGTTTCTTTGATCCAAGATCTTGTGGAGCCTTCGAGCAAGCGGGTATAGAGCGGGGGAAAAGCGAAACGGTAAAGCCGTTGATCAGGCGCAAGTCGGTCGAGGAAGCGCTTTCTGTAGAGGGGCGACGGTCAAAGGGAGGAGAGATCCTCTTTCATTTTTCCTGCACCGAGAAGGACCGCCCGTGCTTTTTTCGCACCTTCCGCCGATAGGGCTCATTCCCAGCCGAATTCCCGGGCGAGCTCTTCCAGGGAGCGGGGCCTGTGACGGCCCTTCCTCGGGTCCTTCAGCTCCTTCCTGACGATGCGCTCGGCGATGATCTTAGCCTTCACCGCCGGGGGGATCTCCCGTTTGGCGTTCGCCACGGCCTCCTGGCCGTAGGGGCAAAGGGGGAGGTAGGGACAGTAGCGGTGGGCCCAGTGATCCGCCGGGAGCCTGTATTCCTCCCCTTCCGGCAATTTCCCCTCACGGGCGAGGGAGATCACCCGCGGGAGCTTCTCCAGGATCCCCGCCAGTTCCCCCTCGTCGTACTCTACCGCGAAGAGCTGGTACTCCAGGGTGTCGCGGTTCTCGTAGTAGACGAACCCACCGCGCACGGGAACCCCGTAGAAGTTCCGCAGCCCCCGCTGGTAGAGGAGGCACTGGCGCAGGTGCTCCGGCTTCGGCGCCCCTTGGCCCCTCACCTCGGCGAAGCCCACGGAGCTCGTAGTCTTCACCTCCAGGGCGTAGAACCCCGGCTCCTCCACCCCGGCCTCGGGGGGGATGTAGAGGAGGGCGTCGCAGCGGCCCTTTATCCTGAGCTCTGGCTCCAGGAAGGGGAGCTCCCGGGCCACGATGAACGGCCGCAGGTACCCCATGATCCGCTCGTGGGAGAGGGTCCCGGCCTGCATGATGCGCCGCCTGCGGGCCTCGGGCTCCGCCCTGGGGTGCCGCAGGAGCTCGTGCCCCGCGGCCAGCAGGCAACCCTGGGCCAGGGTGGAGGGATGCACGTACCCGAGCCCCTCCTCCCCCCGGTCCAACTTCCCTTCCACCGCCTTCCGCAATAGCTCCAGGGTCTTCACCCAAACCCCCTCAGAAGGGGAGGGCCACGGGCTCGGCCCTCCTCCGGGCGAAGAAGTAACGCGTCTCCCCGGCGGTGTGTATCCCCTTGAGGCTTTTTACGCGCACGATCAAGGGATACCCCCTGGTGGCGTTCCCGATCACCAGGGCGTGGAAGTCCGGGAGCCTCTTCACGAACCCCTGCAGGGTCTCCTCGTCAAGGAGCGCGCACTTGGCGAGGTGTTTTACGTCGTCCTCGAAGGGGATCCGCAGGACGAAGAGGTTGTCCACCTGCCTGAGGATCGCCTCGTCCAGGCCCGAGATCATGTTGGTGATGAAGAAGGTGGTGAGCCCCAGGTGCCGGGCCCGGGTGACGAGGTACCCGATGGTGTTCTTGGGGATGTACAGGTGCGCCTCCTCGAAGAAGACGAAGGGGAAACGGCCGGTCCCCTCCCGGATCTCCCGCTCGCAGATCCGGCGGATGATCTCCACCGCCGACTGGACGAACGCCGAGCGGGCCACGTTGGAGAGGCCCGAGACGTCTATAACCAAGGCCCCGCCCCCGCGGATCCTCTCGTACTCCTCTTCCAGGGAGACGACCTCCTGGGGGCGGGAGGCGATGAGCCCGGTGGCGTGTACGGCCCGCAGGCGGCTGCGGATGGCGGCGTTCACCGCCTCGGAATCTGAGAACTCCCCCGCGTCGGCCAGCTGTAAGAGCTCCCTGATGCCGACGAAGGGGGGCTTCCGCCCCAGCCGCTCCATCTCCCGCATGTCCGCCAGGATCCCCCGGAGCCTGTGTTCGAGGTTTATGGCCGAGATCTCGGGGAGGCCGAAGCGCCGCATCAGGGCCATGAACGGTTCGATCCCGAACTCCCGGAGGTCCATCTTGAGATCCTCCCCGGCCCGCAGGGGGATAATCCCCCGCCGCCCCGGCCCGTGGGGGGGCAAGTGCACGTACTCCCGGTTCAGATCGAAAACGATGCAGGAAGCCCCCTGCTCGATGAGCTCCAAAAGGAGCACCTTCGCCAGGTAGGACTTCCCCGAGCCCTTGGCCCCCACGATCACGTTCACCTTCTCCAGGGCCCTCCCGTCGAGCTGGAAAGGCTCCCCGTGGAGGGTCTCACCGATGTGGAGCGGGTGGCCGTAGTCGGGGATGCATTCCTCCATGATCTTTTTGTGGGGGATGCGGGTGATCTCCACATCCCTCGGGGGTATCCAGCCGTCCCAGGCCTCCCAGCGGGGGCCGAAGAGCTTGCGGATTTTGGCCAGGGCGAGGTTGAGGTTGCGCATCTCCAGCTCGGGCGGGAGCAGCCCCGCGAACAGCTTCGCCAGGACCTCGGGCCCATCCCCCAGCGCGAGCCGCAGCTGTTCCTGGACCAATGAGGGGCAGGAGACGGTGCGGAACTCGATCACCTGGACCACAAGGCCCCTTTTGCTCTCCTTGTCGAAGAGGAGGAGGCTATCCCCCACCCGGAGGTCGTTCTCCCGGGGGTGGTAGATGAGCTCCACCACGTCGCCCCGCACGCGGCTTACCTGTATGGCCACGGGAATTCCCCCTTCTTTTCGGCCGAAGTGTAACCGTTTAGAAATTTCTCCACAAGCGGGATCGTCCGATCCCCTCGGCCATTCCACCCCGGGACGAGGGTCTTTCCCCGTAGAGCCGCCCGATGCCGAGACGGGCCCTTCGAGCGAGACTTTTGCAAACGGGCCTTGAGCGGCCGATGGACAAGGCCCATATTCCGTGACGCGTAACGGGTTTTGTTGGCTCTTGAAATTTTGGCTTTTATAATTATTAAGCAGGAAAGTTCACCAAAGGGCATAAAAGGGGAGGTGAGAGGATGGCCAAGATCGCGGAGTTCCGCGAACCGCTCCTTGGCCATACCCTGGAAATAGAGATGGTTCCCGTGGACGAACTCCAGGTCATCGAGATCCAGCGCAGACCTTCCCAATACCATGTGAAGCGCTTGGTAGAATCCATGAGGAAACTAGGGTTCCTCGTCCCCCTCATCGGCATCCGCCGCGACGACCGCGTAATCATCATCGACGGCCAACACCGGTTCTTGGCCGCCCGGGAGCTCGGGGTCGGGGAGCTCCCGGTGATCATCGTCCCCGAAAGGCTCGCCTTCGACCTCATGGAGCTCAACGTGGAGAAGCAGATGTCGCTCCGGGAAAAAGCGTATGTGGCCCTCAACGTTTACCGCTGGTGGCTCGAGGTGGACCCCAAAAAGAAGGAAACGGACCTCGAGCTCCGCGATGCCGTCGAATCGGCTCACTACGTGACCCTCGGTCTCGCCTACGAGAAGGCCCCCAAACTTTTCGGCTCCGCCTACGAGTCCATCCTCCACCGGGTGGACCGCTGGCTCGATCTGCCACTGGTCGAGGCCCTGTCGGCCCGGGAGAGGCGGGCGGAGATGGTGTTGGAGGTGGAGCAGCTGGTGCGGGAGGCGGTGGCAAAGCTCCAGGAGCTCGGGGTAAACCATCCCTTCCTCCCCCGGGCGGTGGTCTCGTTCGCGAGCCCCATCGGCAGGAAACGGATTATCGAGGAGGGTTACGAGGAGGTGATGCAAAGGCTGGCCGAAAACGTGCGCCAGTTGGTGGAGGATCCGCGCCAGTTCCTCTCCTTCCGCTACGAGGAGGAGTTGGCCTAGAAAGAAAAAAAGGGCCCCGAAAGGGGCCCTTAATCACACCGGAATCTTGGTTTTTTTCAGTACTCCGGCGGAGGTGGGGCGGCGCTTTCCTTCTTCTCCTCCTCCTTGATCTCCGCCACCAGGGCCTCGGTGGTGAGCAGCATCCCGGCGATGGAGACGGCGTTTTGAAGGGCCGAGCGGGTTACCTTGGTGGGATCAATGATCCCGGCCTCGAACATGTCCACGAACTTCTCCTGGACCACGTCGAACCCAATGCCCGGCTTCTCCTTCTTGAGCCGCTCCACGATCACCGCGCCCTCGAAGCCGGCGTTCTCCGCCAGCTGCCGCGCTGGCTCCTCCAGGGCGCGCTTGAGGATCTGGAGGCCCACCTTCTCGTCGCCCTCGAGCTCCTTCTCCAGGTTCTCCAGGACCCTGGAAGCATTGAGGAGCGCCACGCCGCCGCCGGGGAGGATCCCCTCTTCCACCGCGGCCTTGGTGGCCTCCAGGGCATCCTCGAACCGGTGCTTCTTCTCCTCCAGCTCCGTCTCGGTGGCGGTGATCAAGGTGGGGGCCGCCACCGAGACGGAGCTGGAGGAGAAGAAGCACCGGTTCGAGGATGCCCTGGAGGCCACCAAGGCCGCGGTGGAAGAGG
>JAGGWU010000022.1 GCA_021163465.1 Candidatus Bipolaricaulota bacterium | reverse complement strand
GGGGCAGGCCGAGGGGGATGGGTTTTCGGTACAGGTGGACGTCCGGAGCCTCAACCACCGTTTCCTGGAGGTGCGGGTCCGGGGGTCATCCGACATGCCGGGGCTCGTGCTTTTGTGTGAGGAAGCGGTGAGGAAAAGGTTCTCCCGGGGTAGCCTCGATGTGAACGTGCTCCTCGACTTCGGGGGGTTTCGTCGCCCCAAGGTTATCCACCGGGAGGCCGCCGCCCGCCTCTGGGGGGAGTTGCGGGAACTCGCCGCGGCCTTGGGGACTGGAGAAGGCCCATCCTTGGAAGCCCTCCTTTCCCTGGGGATCGTCCAGGAGGAAAGCCCCGCGGAGGAAGCGATCCGCCCTGTTCTCGAGCAGGCCTTGGAGAGGGCCCTCGCGGAGGTGGAGGCGTTCCGGAGCCGGGAAGGGGAGAAGCTCCTCGAGGCCCTGCGCCGGGAAGCAGGGATCCTCCGGGAGCTCCTTTCCCGGGCCAGGGATGAGGTCCCCAGGGCCAAGGAAGCCTTCGCCGAAAGGCTCGATAAGCGCCTGAGGGAGTTGGGCCTCCTGGATGAGGCCAGGATCGCGCTGGAAGTCGGGATCTGGGCCGAGCGCACCGACGTACAGGAGGAGCTCGACCGGTTGGAGGCCCATCTCCACCGCTTGGAGGGGCTCTTGGGTGGGGAAGGCCCGATGGGGCGCGAATTGGAGTTCCTGGCCCAGGAGATCACCCGGGAGGCCAATACCCTGGCCGCCAAGTCCCGGGGAGTGCCCCTGGGGGAGGTGGCCCTGGAGCTCAAGCTATGTGCCGAGAGGATAAGGGAACAGGCCAGGAACGTGGAGTGAGGGAGTTCCTCCCGCCCGGGTGGGGCGTGCAGGGGGAACGTGGGATCGCGTTCGTGATCGCCGGGCCCTCGGGGGCGGGGAAGTCCTCGGTGATAGCGGAGCTTCTACGCCGCGACCCCTTGCTCTCTTTCTCCGTCTCCGCCACCACCCGGCCCAAGCGGCCCGGCGAGGTCCACGGTCGCGATTACTTCTTCGTCACCCGAGACGAGTTCCTCCGGCTGCGAGAGGAGGGGAAGCTCCTCGAGTGGACCGAATACCAAGGTCACCTCTATGGAACCCCCCGGGAGGAGGTGGAAGGGAAGCTCTCCGCCGGACGCGATCTCGTGCTGAACGTGGAAGTACGGGGGGCGCTGGCCATCGCCCGGGCGGGGATTCCCCACCCGGTGGTGCTCATCTTTCTCGTTCCCCCGAGCTGGGAGGAGCTCGTGCGCAGAATCAAAGCCCGGGGAACGGAATCCCCGGAGGCCTTAAAGGAAAGGCTAGGGATTGCTCGGGCAGAGATAAAGGAGATCCCCAAATTCCACTATCTTGTTGTGAACGCTGACCTCGAGGAAGCGGTGGAAGAAATCCTCTGCATTGTCCGGGCCGAGCGCCGGAGGCTCGTGCGGTGGTCGGGATAGTGGAGAAAGCGGGGGAGAGGGTGTTCCCCGGAGGTCTTTTCGCGGGCTACGGATCGCCTTTGCCCCCTGCACTCGAAGGCTAGGGGGGTCTTTCGCCCCCAAATCGTTGGGGCGCCCCTTTGCGGAAAAATACCCACCGGTTTCTATTTCCCGATCCTGAGGGGCGACCCGTCCCGCCAGTAACGATCACTCCTGAGTCAGCTCCCGGAGCCGCTCCGCGAGCTTGATCGTCTCGCGGCCGGGCTGCGCGATATAGGCTTCGCGCTCCTCCTTTGCCGCTTCCTCTTGGAGTCGCTTGATGGAAAGACGTACTTGGCGTTTGGCCTCGTTGATGCCGATGATCTTTGCCGTGACCTCCTGTCCCACCTTCAGGGCCTCTGATGGATGGGAGATCCGTTCCTCCGCGATCTCGGAGACGTGGATCAGCCCCTCCACGGTGGGAGTGATCTTCACGAAGGCGCCGAACTCCTTTAGCTGGGACACGGTCCCCTGGACCACGTCGCCCACGGAATACTTCTCCAGGAACTCCTCCCACGGGTCCTTGGAGAGGGCTTTGAGGGAGAGGGAAATCTTGCGCTCCTTGGAGCTCGCCTTGAGGACGATGGCCTTCACGTGATCGCCCTCCTTCAGGACCTCGCCGGGATGGGTGACCCGTTCCCAAGAGAGCTCAGAGACATGAATCAGGCCCTCGATCCCCTCTTCCAGCTCCACGAACGCCCCGAAGTCGGTGATCTTGGTGACCACCCCCTCCACCAGGGCCCCGTGGGGGTAGCGGTGCTCCACATCTTCCCAAGGATCGGGCAGGGCCCGCCGCAGCGAAAGGGAGATCCGACGGCGCTCCTCATCCACCCCCAGCACAACTACTTCCACCTCGTCCCCTTCATGTACCACTTCCTTGGGGTGTTTTGGCCGGCCCCAGGTGAGCTCGGAAACGTGGACCAACCCCTCCACATCCTCCTCCAGCTCCACGAAGGCCCCGAAATCGGTTACGGAGACGACCTTTCCCTTAACCCGGGAGCCCACGGGATAGCGTTCCGCGATGCCGAGCCAGGGATCATCACGTAGCCGCTTTATGGAAAGGGAAATCCGCTCTTCCTCTCGGTTCGCCTCCAGCACCATCACCTTGATGCGCTGGCCCACGCGGAACTTCCCGGGAGGGGGAACGGGGATATCCTTCCAGCAGATCTCGGTGCGGTGGACGAGGCCGTCTACCCCGCCCACGTCCACGAATATGCCGAAGTCCACGATGGACTTTATCTTCCCCTCGATGACCTTCCCCGGCTCAAGGGATGCAAAAAGCTCGTCCTTCTTCTTTTCCTCCATGTACTTGAGGTATTCCTTGCGGGAAACAACGATATTGCGGTTTCTGCGGGAGAACTCGATGATGAGGAAGTTGAGCTCTTTTCCTTTTAGACGCTCGAACTTGCCGGAGATCCCCGGACCGAGGTGGGATCCGGGGAGGAAGGCCTTTATCCCGTTCAGATTCACGTTGTACCCGGCGCCTTTGACCTCTTCGTATATCTTCCCTTTAACCGGAATGCGGTTGCGGTACGCCTGTTCCAGCTCCGTGAAGCGCCGGTTGAAGAAGGCCTGTTTTTCGGAAACGAAGACGGTACCGTTCTCCTCGTCGATGTAGGTGACAAGAACTTCGAGTTCTTCCCCTTCCTTGACTTCCTCTCGGAAGGGAGCGAGTTCCGTTTTCCGTAAGATAGCCTCGGATTTATAACCGATATCGACCAAGTACTCGGTATCCGTTTCCCCGACGACCACCCCCTTGACCGTATCGCCACGGGCGAAGATGCGGACGTCGCTCAGATCGAGCGCGTCCTCCATCCTGATCCGATCCACCATTACCGATCACCCCTCGTGTTTGGTTTCCCCTTTCGGGCCCGCTCCTTTAGCCGACTGCGAACCCCTTTGGAGCAAATTCGCCGAATGTTATCCGCCCCCCCGAAAAGATGCAATGGTTTCCAGTAAGTGGGCCAAGACATGGTGACCCACCCCTGGTGCCGGACCTCGGGGCCTTCGAGGAGTTCTTGAAGATGTGCGACATCCCTCCTATTGGTGGACTGGTGAAACAACTTAAGGAAGGAGGGATGCCGCGGTGTTTCACCACACCTTACCACAACTTT
>JAGGWU010000051.1 GCA_021163465.1 Candidatus Bipolaricaulota bacterium | reverse complement strand
TCGGGATCCAGTGGATCCCGTACCTCTTCCCAGGGGTCGAGGATGTCCTCGAGTTCGCGCTCCGTGAGATCGACGGAATCCAGGATGGGAAGAAACGTGATCAAGTCTTGGCTTTGGACTACACAGTTATGATGTTCTGGCTTCCGCCTTTGCCTAAAGCAAGTCGCCAAAATTAGGTCACAATTCAACCCTGACCCCAATACTGTGCTTATTCGCTTTCAAACTCGTGGTTTGAGAACTTCAAAGTGCGGCAATTCTCGGTAACGGTCCGGACGATATCTTCAGGAGCCCCTTCAGGGAATTCGGCCTGGATTTCCAAAGTGATCTTGACCTCTGCACCGGGAAGTCCTACCAGGTGAGCGACGATCTCTTTAGCTATCTGGGTGGCCTCCAGCCCTGCTTTGGTAGCATCGAGGTCCTTGACAGCGTAAAAACGCCGGGGCCTCGGTTTTGGTGGTACGTCCTTTGTGATTTTCTCACCAGTGGCTTCCCCCTTCTCCTTAACCTCGGCCGGCTCTTTGTCAGCCCGTTGGGATACCTCTGTGCGCTCTTTCTCCAACTGGTGGTGGGCCACGTCTGGCTTCACCAACAGCCCCGCAGGCGCGGCTTCCGAAAGCGTTATGTTCTGTCCCGCTCGTAACCCCCGATAGCGCCCTGCCTCCTCGTCGAAACTCTCGGCGTATGCGAAACTGTCCTTGTCCCAGGAAAGCAAGCCGACGCCATCCTGTATCGCATGGATGAGGACCGAGGGATCCTTAAGTCGGGGCAAATAGAGATAGCGGGCGAAGTCTTCCACGAGCTGGCGGATCTCCACATGGTTCCCACGCCACAACGGGACCCGATCCAGCTCCATGCGGAGAACCGTGCCCCCCAGTTGCACATAGAGCAGTGAATCGTTGACAAGTCTTTTGCTGGCGCGCACCGCCAATGGTTCACTTCCTCGAAGCCGGATCTCCCGCCACTCCATTAAGCCCTGGGGCTCCCGTTGCACGGGCACAAGCAGCCACTGGAACGTTTCTGGGATGCGGGTAGCCACCACTGCGTTGGCCGTGTCCCTTTGTTTTTCCGCGGTCCGCACTTGATGCGGGTCGAGGTTGAGCGCTTCGCGGTCGCGGAGGATCGACTCCCATGCCAGATAGCGGCGCACCGCCTCCTCCAGGTCCTGCAGCCGAACCTTATCTGCGGCCAGGAACACCAGCGCATTGCGGTAAATCCGAGACCGGTTACCTCGCCATTCCAAGATCTGCTGGGCGGTCTTCAGCGCAGGGCTCTCCTCGTCCCGGGTGTGGGGAGCGTCTATCCCGAGGACTACGAGGCGGGCGTCTGGATCATCCGGCACCTCCTGACTCGACTTCGGGAACGGGTGCACCCGGCTGAACTCCCCACGCGCCCGACGTACTTCCTCTCGCACCCTCCGTTCGATTTCTTCCCTAACGAGTTCGGGCTGTTGACGCAATTGTTCAGCGCGGTCCTCTGCTAGGCTTGTCACATTGGGCTGGGGGGCATACCAGTAACGAGCTCCATCGGAGTAAAGGTAGGTGGCTTGGGCTTCCAACCGCCGCAGGGCGTCGCCGAACACCTGAGGCGACTCCCCAGGCATCACGCACCCGAGCTTGATTCGCCGGTCCTCTAGGCCTCGGTTCGCCGCTTTGTATGTGGGTGCGGACCCGAGGAAGATGGTACGTGCCACCCGTCGGCAGGCGGAAAAGCGGCCCAGGTTGGGCTGCTCGCTATCGAGCCGTGCAGGCAGCGAGTTGGGGCCATCCACGTCCACTTCGATGATGGGATCCCAGTGGTCGGGGAGATATCGTGTGAGTTCAGCGCGCACCCTGGGATCGTCAATAGGAATGGTGGAAGGCAGGATGAGAGGGCTCCGGTCGCCCTGCTGCCACAGGGAGTGGATCACCGCGGCCATAAGGCGCAGGACCCCCCGGGTGCGCTGGAACCGGGGCAATGAGGACCAATCGCCGTACAAGCGATCGAAGACCTCCGGATGGATGGGGTATGAGGCCTTGATCCTGCGCTCATATTCCGCTTCGCTGCACTCGGAGGGAAACTCACCCCGCTGCGTGCGGTAGAGCTCCACGAAGGCCCGGGCCACCACATCGCGGGCCTTGAACTGTTCGGGGTCGGTCATGGGCTGGAAGAGCCGGCGCCGTACGATCTCGAAGCTCTCTTCGGGAGTGGCCGGGCGCCATGGAACCTCTATCCGGCCGATCACATTGCTCAACTTGGTCAGGGCCTCGCGGCCCTTGATGCCACCCACTTCCACATCTTCCGCTTCGGAATGGGAGGAAAGACTCTCCGATGCGGGGAGGCTGACCACAAGGAGGCATTGGGGCGACGCCTTGACCGCCTCTGTGAGCGCCTGGGCGAAGGTGAACTGGGTATCGAAGCTACCGCCGGGCAGGTCGGGCTCGTCGTGGAGCTGCCGGGCGTAAGCCACCCACTCATCGATGAGGATCAGGCAGGGCCCGTATTCCTCGAAAAGCTCCCGCAGTGCATCGCCTGGGTTCGTAGCGTTTTCGTCGTCCGCCCGGATTCTCTCATATGCTTCCCGATCTCCCGACTGCCATGCCAACTGCCACGCCAATTCCCCCCAGAGGGTACGCACCACGGTGCCATCGGGTTTTACCGAAGGCCTCCCTGGAGAGATCCGGTTACCCACCAAGACCACGCGGCGTACCCCCGAAGGCACCCCATCGAGGCCTGCTTCCCTCAGCACCTCCTCCACCCCCGGGAGTTCCGCGGGGGGCACGCCGGAGAACAGGTGATAGAGGGCCAACATGGAGTGGGTTTTACCGCCGCCGAAGTTGGTTTGGAGTTGTACCACCGGATCGCCGCCGAGGCCGGAGAGGCGCCGGACGGCATTTACCAGGAGCCACCTCAGGCTTTCCGTGAGGTAGGTGCGGCGGAAGAACTCCACCGGGTCGCGGTATTCGTCGCTGCCCTCGCCCAAATAAACCTGCCACAGGTCCGCGGCGAACTCCGCTTGCTGATAGCGGCCGCTGGTCACATCGGGGTGGGGGGTGATTACCTCCCGCCAGGGTTTGAGCCCTCCTTTGGCCGCCATCTCGACGAGGGACCCTCCGGCCTTGCGGCGCTCGTGTCGCACCTGCTCGTCGAAGCGCACCCGCAATAGTTCCATCTTCATGCGCTCGAGGTCCGCCGCTTGGGAGGCTGAGACCGCGGTGAGGAGCCGTGCTGCAGAGTCGAGCACCCGGTAAGTATCGTCGCTGGAAAACGGCTCCTGGTGGGCCCACCTGTTTCGCCAATCGCGGAGCTCAGAGACCAGACTTCGCTCCGTATACCCGAGCGTCCGGCGGAAAACCTCATTCCAGGTCTCCCACATGAGTTTCAGAAGTGCCGCCACGTCCCAGCTCGCGATGTCCTTCTGAGCCAAAAGGGGATCGTCCATAAAGTGGCGCAGCGCCTCCGGATTCAGGAAGCCTTGCTTCAGCGCGTGCTGTACCTCCCGCGCCACGAAAGGTCCGAGCCCCGCCCGCAAAAGCTCCAACGCTTTACCAACCCGCTCATGATTGGTCATGGCCATGGTCGCCCTCCAGCGATATCCAGCTCACCTCTATGTTCCGCCGTTTGAAGTCCCGGACAATGGAGTCCAGGACACCCCGCGCCTGGGCCACCGCCCGCTGGGCGTCCTCCCGGGTGGCCTCGGGCCAATCTCCCGGATAC
>JAGGWU010000049.1 GCA_021163465.1 Candidatus Bipolaricaulota bacterium | reverse complement strand
GTGCCTTTCCACCAGCGCAAGCTTCTTCTCCAAGGTCAGCTCTCCCTTAAAAAATTCTTAAGAAGCGCGATCTCCACTTCCTTGTGCCCCAACATCCGCTCAAGCTCGGCGATCCTTTTCTCGTAGGCCTTGACCTCTTCTTTTCCCCCGAACACCTCGGCGCCGTGTTCGAGGAAGTGGCGCTTCCACTTGGCCAGGGTGACCGGGTGGACCCCGTAAGCCCGGGCCACCTGGGCTTCGGCCCCTTTGCCTTCGGCCTTCAGGGCCTCCAACACCACCCGGAACTTGAACGCCGGACTGTACCTGTTGCCGTTGCTCTTCATCGTACACCCCTTTCCGCGGGACCCTTGCCCGCCTTTAGTCTTAGCACTCCAGGTGGTTCCTCTCTAGGGGCGCACTTCACCTGTCCCAACCCATGTCTGAAGCTCAGCTAACCCTCTGGGATGGACAAGGTGGCAAGCATTGTGGTTCTTGGGCGCGGGTGCCTCACCCGCTCCCTGCACACGACACGAGCTGGATGGGAAGATAGATTTGAATGTAAGGACCACGGGAGAGGTTTTCCCAACGTAACTCACCGCTTACACAGATCGTCTCGCCGAACAAGTCCGTGCGGGAAAGGCCGAGCTCCTTCAGAACCCCAAGCCGTAACGGGAAGAAACAGCTCGTCTATCACCAGAGTGCGCGACGGCATCCATTACTTCACCACCGGGGGTGGGAGGGCGCCCATGTATTCGCTGGGGAAGCCTGTAGAAGGCACCGTGTACGCGGCGGCGGGGCTCCTCCACTATCTCCGGGTATCGGTGGAAGAAGACGCCGTCCAGGTGGAGATGGTACCAGTAGCCGAGGTTCCCTTGGGCGAGGAAGAGGGGGAAATAAAAGAATTGGACGGCGAACCGTTGGAAATCTTCCGGATAGAAACAGGCGTCCCCGCAGGTGTGCCTTGAAAGCTACCGCCCTTCGTCCGGGAGGATGACCGTAACCAGGTCTTGGATCCGTTCCAAGATCGCCGGACCGATGCCGGGTACGTTCAGGAGTTCTTTCACCGACCGAAAGGGCCCATGGGCCTCCCGGTAGGCTATGATTCGCCGCGCAAGCTCCGGCCCGATCCCGGGCAGTTCCTCCAGTTCGGCGGCGGTGGCGGAGTTGAGGTCTAAACGCGGCAAAAGCTCCCGGAACTCTACCGGTGCGATGGTGACCTCAACCGTTACGGTCTTTGGGGACGGGATCTCGGGGGGACGCCTGGGGATGAACCGAATGCCCGCATAAACTACAAGGAGAAACGCAAGGAGGGCCGCGATCAAAAACCGGCGGTCATACCTAAAGGAAGAGCTCGCGGATCCTCCTCTCCCCCCATTTCTCCCGCTCGATCCGCATCCTCTCCGGCCACACCTCATATCGGGGCTTTCCGAACTTCTCGCTCCACCTTTTGAGGAAGATCTCCCCCAAGCGTCTTTTCAATTGGGGATTTGACAAAAAGAATTCCCGTTTCTCGTCAGCCAGCCGCTCCACTTCGGGAAGATAGAGCTCGATCCCGCCTGCTCGATCGAATAGGGAGAGCGCCTCCTCGGGGTCCCGTTCGAGGACCTCGACGGCGCGGGCAAAGAGCCTGCGGCGCTCGAGCTCAGCCTGAGCAAGTTCCCTCATGCGCCGCGCTTTTTCTTTGTATTCGGGCAGCTGCCACACGGAAAACGGGAGAATTTCCCGGGGACAGCCGTCGCGCCGCTGGGGAAACCTCGCTGGATCAGGGGCGATCCGCCCGTGCAGCTTCAAGCATTCGGCGCAAGTGCTCCAGGTAACATTGGTGTAATATTGCCAAAAACGCCGCCGCCCCAATAGCCAGTAAAAAAAGAGCACAAATTTTGTCATTTAGCTTATGCCGAGGGTGGGAGTCGAACCCACACGCCCTTGCGGGCACGGGATTTTGAGTCCCGCGCGTCTGCCAATTCCGCCACCTCGGCCCAATCGGATTATAGCGTTCAGTGGGGGCCAGATTCTAGGTCGGGGAGGCCCGGTCACAGAGTCGATCCGGGCAGTGGAGCGTCGGGAGCATTCGGGCCACCTCCTCACCCACCGGGTTACCTCCCCGGGCCAGGTAGTGGGCCAATTGCGCATGGAGACACTTCACCCGCAGGGGGTTCCTGAGGCCGGCGATCCCCGTCTCCACCGCGTCCCACGCGCCCACCTCCCGGAGGAATCTCTCCTCTTCCGGGGCCAAAAGGGAAAGCCTTTCCCGCCGGTATCGTTCGTGGGCCTGAAGGTAGGCCTCCCGGAGCGCGGGCTCCCGGGGGATCCTCGCCTCGAACCCTTTGACCAATCCCCGGGCCTCAAGCTTCCCTACCTCCCGCACTAGATACGGACAGGTAAGCCAAAACAAAGTGGGGAAGACCTCGAACCCGGAACCGTGACGGATGAGGGGCTTGTTCACCGTGACCTGGGGGTATCCATGGGGGCAATCCCGGGCGATGGCCGCCACCCCCTTGGGGTAACGGCCGAGCTGCCAGCGGACCACCGCGAGGTCCCGAGTGGTCGGAGGGCGATCCATTAGGTGGGTCGGTAATCGGGAAGCAAGGACCACGCCAGCGCCCATTCCCTCAGGGAGAGCTCCCCCTTGCCGTAGCGGCCCAGGGGTTTGAACGCGGAAAGCAAAAGCCTCACCCCCTCCTCCACGCTGACCTCTCTCCCCACGAGCCCCGAGAGGGAACCGGTGGGGCTCGGCCGGGAGGGGACTCCCGAGGGGGAGTATCCGGGCCGCAACGCCAAAAGGACCCTATCCATTGACACCCGGTCCTCCCACAGGAGGAGGGTGCCGTGGTAGAGGAGGCCGCGGTGTCGGAATTGGGCCATTCCCGAGATCTTGAGGCCCCCTACGAAAAGGGAACCTTCTATCGCCTCCGCCTTAAGGTAGAGCCACTTTTCCAGGGCCTCGGCCAGGAGCCCTCCCACGAGCTCGTGGGCCTTCTTTACGTCCTGCCATGGTCCATCCAAGGGAAGGAAAAGGGAAAAGTTCAGGTTGCCGGGATGGTGGTAAACGGCCCCACCGCCGCTTGGCCGCCTAATCACGGGGATACGGTAACGGCGACAGAAATCGAGATCGGCCTCGTCCTCGGGGCGCTGTCCCCGGCCGATCACTACACACCGGGGATTTCGCCAGATCCGGAGGGTGGGAGGGACCCTATCTGCCCCATAGCTTTTAAGGATCGCCTCCTCCAACGCCAGGTTCTCCGCCGGATCACGCAACGAAAGATCCAATATCACCCGCATACGAGCTCCCGGTAGACCTCCGCGGCCCGGAAAGAGGTCCGCACCAACGGCCCGGCCACCGCCACCCGAAACCCAAGCCCTCGAGCCTCATCTTCCCAACGGGCGAACTCCTCAGGCGTAAGGTACCGAACCACCGGTAACTGCTCCGGGCCCGGCCGCAGGTACTGGCCCAAGACCACGATGTCCACCCCAGCCTTTCGCATATCCCGAAGGGCTTCCCGCACCTCCTCCTCGGTCTCCCCCAAACCAAGGAGGAGAGAGGATTTCGTTATCGTGTGGGGAGAAAGCTCCTTGATCGCCCGCAATACCTCCAAGGAAAGCTCGTAGGATGCGCGGGGATCCCGGACCGAGGGGGTGAGGCGGCGGACCGTCTCCAGGTTGTGGCCCACCACGTCGGGCTCCGCCCGGAGGACTTCCGCCAAACACCCCCGGTCTCCGGAGAAGTCGGGGATCAGGGCTTCCACCAAAACCCCTGCCTCCTTCACAGCACGGATACATCGCGCCCAATGGGCCGCGCCCCCATCGGGAAGGTCGTCCCGGTCCACGGAGGTGAGGACCACATACGAAAGCCCAAGCTCCCTTATCGCCTCGGCCAGCCGCTCCGGCTCCCCATCGTCCACCTGCCCTTTCGGCCAGCCGGTCCGCGTGGCACAGAACCGACATCTGCGGGTACACACATCCCCCAGGATCATGAAGGTGGCCGTGCCCGCGCCCCAACAGCGGGGGAGGTTGGGACAGCGGGCGGACTGACACACCGTGTGCAGCCCGTGACGGGAGAGGATCTCCCGCATCTCCTCCACCGCTTTGGGCTCGGCGACCGCCACCTTGAGCCACGCGGGCTTCATTCCGTCACCACCTCGACATCCGTCGGGGCCACCCGGACTCCGAAGACATGTGCGAACGCATCCCGCGCCCGCTCATCGACCTCCTCCAGCGGCACCTCCCTCCCCAGCAGGGCGGCGATGGAGGTGACCTCCGCCCCGTGGATCCCACAGGGAACGATCCAGCGGAAGTGATCCAATTGGGGCGATACGTTCAAGGCGAGTCCGTGCATGGTGACCCAACTCCGCACGTAAACCCCAACCGCACCGAGCTTCCCCTTTCCCACCCAGATCCCGGGCCGACCGGGGAGCCGCCCGGCGCGGATCCCATAGCTGGCCACCACCCGAAGCATCACCTCCTCCAGGGCCCAGATGTACCACTTGATGCTCCGTTCGAAGCCGCGAAGGTCCAAGATGGGGTAGAGCACGAGCTGCCCGGGTCCATGGTAGCTCACGTCCCCACCCCGCTCCACCTCCACCACCTCTACTCCGGAGGCCACGAGGGCCGCGGGATCCCCCAGGATGTGTCGGGGATCGGCGGATCGTCCCAAGGTAATTACAGGATCGTGCTCCAATGAGAGCACGAGATCCGGGACCTTTCCGTAGCGTCGCAGGTGATGTAGACGCCGTTGGAGTTCCAGGGCCTTCCCGAAACGAACCCGGCCCAGGGGAACCCAAGATACCTCTCTCATCGCTCCCCTTCCCGCTCGAGGATCTTCCCGATCACCTCCCCCGGTGCCGCGGCCCTCCCCTCGGGAACCAGGATGGCAAAGAGCTTCCCCGCGACGGGGGCCTCGATGACGAAGGTGGCCTTCTGTGACTCCACTTCGGCCACGGCCTCGCCGGCCTGGACCTCATCCCCCACCTCGTGGAGCCACCGCACCACCCGCACCTCCTCCACTTCCCCCAACGGAGGAACCACGATGTCGGCCAATGCCACCTCCTTTCGGATTACCATTCTAATCCCCTGCTAGAAACCTGAAAGGCCATACCGCATCCCCTAAAATGGCAGCAAACCCGGCGGAGGTGACACTCCGGCAAGGAGGTGACACTCCGGTGCGTAAGTTATGGCTTGTCTTCGCTTTGTGTTCCCTCGCGTTCCTTGGGGGGGCAGGGGAGCTGACGGTGGCCGTCTCCACCGAGCCCCCGACCTTGGACCTCACCAGCGATCCCGCGGCGGCGATAGATCTCATCCTTCATCACAATCTCTACGAGTGCTTGGTACAGGTGGGAGAGAACGGGGAGTTCCATCCACAGATCGCGGAGTCATGGGAGGTTTCCGGGGATGGCCTGGTATGGACCTTCCACCTCCGGGAGGGGGTGGTCTTCCACGATGGGACCCCGTGTGACGCTGTGGCGGTGAGGGAGTCCTTTCTGCGGGCCATGGCCCCGGAAAGCCTCAACCCACACCCCGAATACTTCGCCGACATCGCTGAAGTGGAGGCCGTGGACGCCCGGACGGTCCGGTTCCTGCTCATGCGGCCGGTCCCGTACTTCCTGGCGGTGCTGGCCCAAGCGGATTCGGCCATCGTCCCGGTAAAGCCGCGCACGGGAAGGCCTCTTGGAGAATGTCCCGTAGGAACCGGGCCCTTCCGGTTTGAGGAATGGAGGCCCGGGGATCGGATCGTCCTCGAGCGGAACCCCCACTATTACCTCCCGGGGGTTCCTTCGCTCGACCGTGTCACGTTCAGGTTCATCCCCGATGATGCCGCCAGGGTCCTGGCGTTGCGGGCGGGGGATGTGGATGTAGCGGTGGACGTTCCGCCACAGCTTGCGGTGGAACTCCAAAAGGACCCGGACTTCACCGTGATCTCCGGGCCCATGAACCTGGTGCAGATCCTGGCCATCAACAACTCCCGGCCGCCGTTCGATCGCCTTATGGTGCGGCAGGCCATCGCCCACGCCATCGACCGGAAAAAGATCATCGAGCTTGTATCCCTTGGGTTCGGCACCCCCATCGGAAGCCACCTCACCCCGGGGATGCCCTATTACGTGGACCTTACCGAGCTTTATCCCTATAACCCCGAGCGGGCTCGGGAGCTTTTGGCCGAGGCGGGCTACCCAAATGGGTTCGAGACCACCATGACCCTTCCTTCCAACTACGAGTTTCACGTACGAACCGGGGAACTCATCGCCGCCATGCTCGCCGCGGTGGGAATCGAGGCCTCGATCCAGCTGGTGGATTGGGGAACCTGGCTTGAGCGGGTCTACGCCCAGGCGGACTACGACCTCACCGTGATCGGCCACGTAGGGCGGCTGGATCCCGCGCTCATGCTCACAGGCTACGGGGCGGAGCGTCCGGATTACTACTTTCGCCGCGGGTGGCGAAACGAGGAGCTCGAGCGGCTCTTGGAGGAAGGGAAGACCTGCATGGATCCCGAGCGGCGCCGGGAGATCTACGCGCGGGCGCAGCGGATCATCGCCGAGGAGGTGGTGAACTACTTCATCCAGGATCCCCACCGCATCATCGCCGCCCGGGCCGGCGTGGAAGGCCTGGCGGTTTATCCCCTCTACGTCCTGGATCTCGCCCACGTCTCGTCCGGTTAAGGGCCTGTTGCCAAAGCCTTGCGATCGGGACCTTGCCCCCGGCGATCACCTGGGTATCACGTTCCTTCGACAGGCCCCCCTCGATCCTCCGGGGGAGCGGACCCGGGTGCAGTAACGCAGTCGCAACCGGGGTGAACCGCACCCGATGCCCTTCCGGAAGCCAGTCCCGTTCGCAACCGATGAAGTTGTAAGCCATCCTTTCGCGTTTACCCCGGCGGCAAAAGGGGCCCGGGTTTGAATCCTCAACGCAGCCGGAGCAGCCCAAGGAGGAGCCTTCCGGCGGCCTCGCGGCGGTACCAGTCGGGACCGCGCACGTCGGTGATGGGGCTCGTGGCCGCAGAAAGCTCCGCGCATAAGGGCTCCAGGTCCTCACGGGAGAGCCTCCGGCCCCGGAGCTTCGCCTCCACCCCCCGGGGACGCACCACCGTGGGCGCCACCGCCCCCAGGGCGAGCCGCGCCTCCCGGATCACGTCCCCCTCGAGCCAGAGGAGGGCCCCCAGGGAAAGCACCGCGATGTAGAGGGCGCGCCGCCGGCCCACCTTGTGGAAGTACGCCCTGGGCTTCCCCTCCGGGAAGGGGATCCAGAAGCTCTTTATGAGCTCCCCCCTCTCCAGGGCGGTCTTCCCCGGCCCGAGGACGAACTCCTCGACGGGGAGGGATCGCTCGCCATCGGGGCCCACGAGGTTCACCCGCGCCTCGAGGAGGTAGAGGGGGATCAGGATGTCGCCGGCGGGGGAGGCGTTGGCTACGTTCCCCCCGATGGTCCCCATCTCCCGGATGGCCGGCGCCCCCAATTTTTCCAGTACCAACTTGAAAATCGGCAGGCGCCGGGAGAGCTCCGAGCGGAGGAGCTCGGCGTGGGTGACCGCCGCCCCCACCTCAGCGCCGTCGTCGCGGATCTCGACCCCCCGGAGCTCCGGGAGCTCGCCGATGTAGACCAAGAACGGGGGGTCCCAAAAACCCCGGCGAATGCGCACGAAAACGTCCGTACCCCCGGCGAGGGGCATCCCCCCCTCCCGCACGTACTCCACCGCTTCGAACAAGTTCTTGGGTTTCACGATCTCCACCGGCCCAGTCTTCTTCATTTCTCACTCCTTCGCACGTCCCAAGCATGTACCATCCTCCCCCCTCCCACAAGCGGGGAACGTGGACCTCGCCGGAGGCGTTCCGCTTCAAACTAAGGACCAGCCGGGAAAACCAGCGGGCAAAAAGGGATAAGCACCTAAGCGCCCTTGAGTTCGGCGATCAGCTCGGGGGAAAGCTCGGTGAGACCGGTGGAGCCCACGTGTACGAACTTCTCCTCCAGCCGGAAGATGACTTCCTCCCCCAAAGCGAGGATGGGCCCGAGCTCGGGGAACTCGGAGAGGAGCTGGAAGTAAGCATCACTCAGGTACTGGATGTCCAGGGTCTCGGTGCCCTCCTCGTAGGTGCTCTCCTGCCAGACCCCGTCCACGAACAGGAAAACCCGGCCGGCTACCTCCTTGACCCCCTCCGAGATCTCGGGGGCCTCGGCGGTGGCCAACTGCTGGGCGGATCTGGCCAGGGGGACGGCTCTCGAGGCGAGGGGAGGAGCGGGCACCACTTGCACCGTCGCGGGCGGAGGTGGGGCCGCCTCCTCCACGAGGAACGAGGTGTAGGGGGTAGCGATCCCGTAGCGGGTACCGAGCTCGACGATCTGCTCCACCAGCTCCTCGGACTCCCCCTCCAGGATGATCCGCTTAAGGAGGTGGCCGATCTTGCGCGAGGCCCAGAGCCGCGACAGGAAGTCCGCCCCCTCCGCGAGGGCGGGGAACTCTGCCTCCAAGGCGTATGTTTCCTCCGCATTGTCCCTCATCCCCCGGAGGACGACGGTGGCCGGCCCGGAGCCCGTGTACCTCCCCACCAGGGTGAGTTGCGCCCCGTAGAAGAGGTCCGGGAGCTCGCGGGGGTAGAGGTCATAGACGGCGACCCCTTGGACGTCCAGGGAGAGGTCGGTGAGGGCGGGCTGGGCGATCTTGGCGTAGAAGGAGGTGAGCACCCCTTCAAGGTCCTTCTGGGGGGTGACGTAGCTCGCGGTGCCCCGGTTCTTCTGGGCCAGGAGATCGAGGAGCTGGGGATCCACGTCGTAGCCCACTCCGAAGACGAAGAGCCTCGCCCCGGCGGCGTTAGCGGCCGTGACGTCCCGGACGATCCGGCCGGTGTCGGTCTCCCCGGCGGTGGGAAGGCCGTCGGTGAGGAAGATCACGTACTTGGGCCACTCGGAGGCGGAAAGCCACTCCATGGCGGAAAGCAACGCCCCGTGGATGTTCGTCCAACCGTCGGCATAGATCCTCTCCACCTCCTCGGCCACGGCGGCGGCGACCCTCTCCGGGGTGGCCTCCACCAGGCCTTCCGTGAGCCGGTCCACCTCCTCGTTGAAGGCGATCAGCCCAAACCGGTCCCCCTCGCCCAAATGCTCCAGGATGTAGCGGGCGGCGGCCCGGGTGGGCTCCGGCCGCAGCACCACCACCTTGTGGCTGGGGGAGTAGACCGCCCCCAGCGGGGCCTTCCCGCCCAGCTCCACCTCGATCCTTACCTCCTCGAGCGGCCGGCAGGAGAAGCGCTCGGTGTCCATACCGGTAGCAGTACATCCCGCCCTCGGGCGTAAGGAGCTCGGTGTACTCCAGCTCGATCCGCCGGGTGCCGCCGGGGGGAATGGGGAACACCCGGGCCTGGAACGTATCCCGGCCCACGTACTCCAGCAGGGCCGGATCCCGGTGCCGGCGCAGGTAGTCTAGGTAGAGCTCCCGGGCGCGATCCGCGGGGAGCACCTTCCCTTCGACCGGCCGTCCACCCACAGGGTGAACCCCTGCACCACCGCCCCGGACGGAAGCGGGAAGACATAGGTCCCCTCCACGGGGAAGGGGTGGTCGTTGCGGAACTCCACGGTCGCGGTCAGGAGGTCATGGCGCGGGCTCCCCGTACCAGGGACCTCGGACCATCGGATCCAGTTACGACAAATTTTTGCCAACAAATGCTCCGTTTTTTTCGGCCGAAGGGCTTGTGACCTGGCCCAAGAAGAGCACCGCCCCGGTTCCTTCTCGTGGATGGGAAAGGTGAAGAGGTGGTCCACGTAGACCTCCGTGGGGAGCCCCATAACTATATGCATCCCAACCGCAGCCTCTTAGAACCTCCTCCCGGCGGCCCCCCTGGGCCAGCCCGAACACGACCCCGAGCACAAGGACGACGCTTGAGGGACTCCCCGAAAAAACCTCGATCACCCTCCAGCGGATCCTTCCTTCCAGCAGCCGGAAGGCAGCCCCGGGTGTCTGCGGTAGGGAAGGAGCTCGGGGGCGAACCTCTCCCCTTGCCGAGGGGACTTTCGAGTCTTCCAAGGGCCGAACAAGGTGAGGAAGTCCCGGGTGTAGTAGCCGTTCCGTTTGGTGGGATGCTCCCTGGAGATAGAGCCTGTGCTCCTCCCGCATGGGCCGCTAAGGTACCTTGCAAGTCCCTGAGCTCCGTGAGGAATCCCTCCGGGATCCGGTCGCGGGGTTTGTTCCCGAAGCGCTCTTCTCCTGTTTTTGTGGTAAGGCGTTATGCCTTTAGGTGAAACACACTTCCGGGACACCCCCGGAAACCGCGGTTCCCCTTGCTCCGCTAACCTTTGATGCACACCATGGGCCTTACCTTGGCCACCTTGGCGTTGAGCTTGGCCCCCACCGCGGCTTCCACCACGAGATCCACGTCCTTGTAGGCAAGCGGCGCCTCCTCCGCCGCCCCGGCGTAGGAGTGGGCTCGGACGATAATCCCCTTTCCCCGTAGATCCTGGATGATCTTCTCCCCCCGCCACTTCTTCTTGGCCTGGGCCCGGGACATGGCACGGCCGGCGCCGTGGACCCCCGAGCCGAACACCTTTTGCATCCCGATTTCAGTTCCCCGCAGGATGTAAGAAGAGGTGCCCATGGTGCCGCCCACGAAGATGGGATGTCCCACCTCCCGGTACTTGGGTGGGTTCTCGGGCCGGCCAGGGCCGAAGGCGCGGGTGGAACCCTTGCGGTGCACGAGGACTTCCCGCTCCTCGCCGTTCACCCGGTGGCGCTCGAACTTCACGTTGTTGTGTCCCACATCATAGAGGGTCCTGATATCTGAGGGTTTGAGCCCGAACAAAGGACAGAGGACCTCCCGCACCAGGTGCGCTATCACCTGGCGGTTGGCGAAGGCGCAGTTTATCCCCGCGAATACCGCGGAAAGGTACCGCTGCCCTTCGGGGGACTTAATGGGGGCACACACGAGCTCCCGTTCCCGGATGGGGATCCCGTATTTGCGGGAGGCCTTCTCCAGGTCCTTCAGGTAATCCTGGCCGATCTGGTGCCCCAGGGCCCGGGAGCCGCAGTGGATGGCCACAAGTACCTGGTCCACCTCGATCCCGTAAGCGGCCGCCGCCTTCTCATCGTAGATCTCCTCCACGTACTGGACCTCGAGGTAGTGGTTGCCCGATCCCAGGGTCCCCACTTGCTTGAACTGGCGCTGTTTCGCCTTGAGGGAGACCGCGGCGGGATCGGCCCCCTCCATGCGTCCCCCCTCCTCGGTGTACTCCAGGTCCTCGGGGAGACCATACCCGCGCTCCAGGGCGAAGTAGGCTCCCTTCTTTAGCACTTCGTCGATCCCCTCCACGCTCAGGCGCAGCTCCCCCTCAGAGCCGAGGCCCGCGGGGATGTGGTGGAAGAGCTTGTCCGCCACCTCCTCCTTCTTGGCCTCGATGTCGTCCCGGTGGAGCGGGGTGACGAGTACCCGCACCCCGCAATTGATGTCGAAGCCCACCCCGCC
Source organism: Candidatus Bipolaricaulota bacterium (assembly GCA_021163465.1). Classification (GTDB taxonomy): domain Bacteria; phylum Bipolaricaulota; class Bipolaricaulia; order Bipolaricaulales; family Bipolaricaulaceae; genus UBA3571. The sequence continues at coordinate 1 of JAGGWU010000049.1, read as the reverse complement.
C
>JAGGWU010000166.1 GCA_021163465.1 Candidatus Bipolaricaulota bacterium | reverse complement strand
TCCCCCATCATCCGCCCCGAGGGATCCGGAATCATTCGCCCCCGCTAGCCGAAGCCCCGATCAGGGGAGGGCCAGCGGCGTGAACAGCATTCGGAGGTTGGCCCCCACCCCTACTTCCAACTTCCTGGACAGGGGTGGCGAGTCCCCGTGGCGATCGGTTTTTTGGCTCTTGGGGGTGGCTACTTTTGTTACCGCTGATACGGTTAACAATCTGGCAGCTCGGCCTGCGGCGCTGTCGCTGTTCGAAGCCGTCTACGGCCGGGTTGACTCCGTTGCCGGCTGGAGCAGGGGGGAGGCTCTCCGCTTGGTGGGGACGCTTTTTATCCTCGTGGAGCTCGAGCGGTCCTTCTTTCGAGGACTCCATACCTGTCCGGGGCGGTGAAGGGGGGACCTGGAGCTATTCCTCTTCCGGCCGATGCCGACACCTAGAAGGTTCGTTCCCTTCTGTGTCTCGCTTGTCCTCTCCCTGGCCATCTACGGGACGATGGTCTTCTGCCTCCTTTGCCCGAGCTTCTGGCTTATCAAGATGCGGAACTTCTTTTGGCTTATTTACAACCTTGCGGAGTTCGCCAAATACCCCTGCCGGGGTGTATCGAGGTGCGATAAGGGTCCTTCTCACCACGGTGCTCCCGTTGGTGCTCCTCTTCCACTTCCCGGTGATGGTGTTGGTGGGGCATGGCGGCATGGAACTCCTCGCATATCGGCTCGGGGTACTCGGGGGTTTCTGTTTCTCGGCCGAAGCCTCTGGCGGGCCGGGCTTCGTCGCTACCGCGGCGCCGGGGGATAGCGGTTCCTCTCCGCGATGATCCTCAGGCCCTCCAAGGTAAGCCAGGGATCGTGTTCGTGGATGAGTTCCGTCAATCCCACGATGGGCTCGGCGTAAGGGCCCGTGGCGATGACCCGCGCGTTCCCACCGAGTTCGGCGCTCAAGGCCCGGATGAGCCCCTCCACCATCCCCACTCCACCGAGGATGACCCCCGACTGAAGCGCTTCCTGGGTGTTTTTACCGATGGCCCTCTTCGGAGGAGTTAAAGGGATCTTGGGGAGCTTCGCCGCCCTTTGGGCCAGGGCCTCCGCGGCTACCTCGAGCCCGGGGGCTATCGAGATCCCCACCAAAGCCCCCTTCTCATTCACACACGTGAAGGTGGTAGCGGTAGCGAAGTCGACGGCGATACACGCCGACCGGCACCGCTCGTAAGCCGCCACGGCATCGGCAACGAGATCGGGCCCCACTTCCGAGGGGTGGTCTACCCGCAGTTCGAGGCCCGTCCTCACCCCGGGACCCACCACGAGAGCGGTGATTCCGAAACTCCCTTTACAAAGCTTTCTGAAGGTCTCGGTGAGGGGTGGCACGACGCTCGCGATGATCGCCCCGGAGATCTTCCGCGGGGAAATCCCCGCCCGCGAAAAAAGTCCCTCCAGAAGCACCGTGTACTCATCGGCGGTCTTTTCGGGGACGGCCCGGATCCTGAACCTCCCCCGCCATTCACGCCCGTCGTACACCCCGAGGCCCACCTGCAAGTTCCCTATATCCACCGCCAGAAGCATCCCTGGAGTATAAAAAGCCAATTTCGAGCAGACGAGTCACATCGGCACGACGGGCGTTTTCTCTCGAATGCCGTTCACGTTAAATTCATCCCGCGGATGAGGTCTCTTTACCTGGAGCTCACGAGCAAAGAACTCGAGAGGAAGGCCGAACAACTGGAGGAGCTCGCCTCGCCGTGTCGGCTGTGCCCGCGGAAGTGTGGCGCCAAGCGGCGGGAGGGGGAGCGGGGCTTCTGTCGCGCCGGGTGGCGGCCTTGGGTCTCAAGCTACGGGCCCCACTTCGGGGAGGAGCGGGAGCTCGTGGGGCACGGGGGCTCGGGAACCATCTTTCTGACCGGCTGCAACCTACGCTGCGTCTTCTGCCAGAACTTCGATATCTCCCAGCTCTACCAGGGAAGAGAGGTTTCGGTGGAAGAGCTCGCCAAGATGATGTTAGAGTTGCAGTTGATCGGCTGTCACAACGTGAACCTCGTCACCCCTACCCACCAGGCCCATGCCGTCGTTAGGGCACTGATCGTGGCCCGGGATCACGGGTTGAAATTGCCGGTGGTTTGGAATTGTGGTGGGTATGAGTCGGTGGAGGTGTTGCGGGTCCTTGAAGGGGTAGTGGATATCTACATGCCGGATTTCAAGTACGGGGATTCGGAAGTGGCGGAAAAGTACTCCTCGGCGCCGCGTTACTTCGAAATCGCAAAAGAGGCCCTGCGCGAGATGCACCGCCAAGTGGGAGATCTCGTGGTGGAGCACGGCGTTGCAGCCCGTGGCCTCATCGTGCGCCACCTGGTCCTCCCGAACGGCCTCGCCGAGACGGAGAAAGTCCTCCGGTTCATCGCCGAAGAGATCTCCAAGGATACCTACGTCAACATCATGGCCCAGTACTATCCCACGTGGAGGGCCCACCGTTATCCCGAGCTATCTCGGCGGATCACCCCTGAGGAGTACCGGGAGGCGCTGGAACTCGCGCGCACGCTCGGTTTACACCGCGCCGGCCCGCACTGAGGGTGAACGTTCGCCCCCATTTTGCCCCGTGTATGCCTCCGGAGAGCGTGGCGCTCAAAGTCTTGTTGGTCAAGGTGGACACGGCGATCGGCTTTTTTCAGGAACCGTTTGGTTTGGCACCGCCCGCCCACACGATCACAACACCTCCGTAAAAGCCCCTCAAACCTTTGGCGGAACCGGGAGACGGCGGTGCGGTCGGGAACCTCGTTTCCGGCGATCACCTGGGCGCCACGTTCCTTCGACAGCCCCCTCGATCCTCCGGGAGGAGCGGACCAATAGGCACAATGCAATCTCAACCGGGGTGAACCGCACGAAGCCGATACCTTACGGAAGGGGAAAGGAGGAACGATCAGTCCCGTTCGCAACCGATGAAGTTGTAAGCCATCTTTCCCCTCATCCGTCTCCATTTTTCCCGGGTTTACCGGTTGGTAAGTCCAAGGGGCTAGCTGGGTTTGTGCAACAGGCTCTCAAGTCCTTTCAACCGGCCCCCAGCGACCCAAGCGTCGCCAGGAGAGTCTAAGCATAACCATCATGATGCTTCGTACAAGAGAATGTCCCATTTCATGTCCTGAGCTCAGTTTCCATCCTTAACTACTACTTCCGGATGCTCACATAATCATTTGGAGCTCAAAGGCAAAAGACCGGCTATCGGGAAAAAGCGTTGAGTAAGGAGGTTGGATGCAGGTCACATTGTATTTTAGCGAGGAGGATGCATACCTTATTAGGCTTTTGGACGAAAAGGCACGTCGGGAGAGGCGCTCCCGATCCTCGGTGGTCCTCTCGATCCTGGAGGAATATTTCGAAAAAGACAAGAAATTAGGCGAAATCCTGGTCGATCTCCGCGCAGTTAAACCCGAACACGTGGAGGAAGCCCTGAGGCTTCAGCGCAATGGGGTTGCGAAACGGATTGGGGAGATCCTTCTTGAAAAAGGGGTTGTGGATACCGAGGCCATCGAGCGAGCCCTGGAGATCCAAGGGCGTGTCCGTGTTTGACAAATCTCTTTGTTTTTGAACGGAAATTGGCCGAAAAGATCAAAAATTGGGTGACGAATTTCCGTTTTTTGGATATTGACAATTCGTAACCAACTCTTTATAGTGGTTGCACCCTGAAAAAGGCGAACCCGTCGAAAGGCGGGGGTGCAAAGCCTCGGGCCCTTAAGCGAAAGTGGTAACCGGGCTGCCAGGGCAAGACCTGGCAGCCCGATTTCTTTTGGGGCTCGACAAGGGGGTGGTGGGGTGCAGGTAACGCTTTATTTCGGTGAAGAGGACGAATACCTTATCCGGTTGGTGGACGAGAAGGCCCGCCGAGAGAGGAAATCCCGCTCTGCTGTGGTCCTTTCCATCCTCGAGCAGTACTTCGAGTATGGGAAACGTCTCGGTGAGATCCTTGTGGATTTAAAAATACTAACTCCACACCAAATCGAACAAGCCCTTCAAATCCAGCAGGAAGAGGGCCATACCAGACCCATTGGGCAGATCCTCGTGGAGAAGGGCTGGATCGACGACGGGATCCTGGAAAAAGCCCTGCGGATCCAAGAAAGGGTGAACCATAACTGAAATTTTTGGTGGACAAAATGCGTTGGACGCCCGGGTTGAAAAAGGCTTGGCGCGCTCCTTTGGCCACCCGGGAGTCGCGCGGTTCTGAGGAGAGGGAGATGAGGAAAGCAGTCTTCATTTTAGGAATTCTGTTGGTATTTGGGGTCATCGTCTCCAATGTTGCAGCTCAAGATGAAACCTTCGAGCTGGACTACTCGACGGGAATCTGGATCGAGGCAGATGATACCCCTGAGGGACTTGGAACTAGCGAGATAAGATGGGGGGAACCTGAAGGGCCGGAAAAAAGCGGCTACGAGTTCATCGGGAGCGATGGAGAGACCTTCGAAGCGGGGGAAGAATTCCTCATCGGGGAGTTCTGGCATTACAACTGGCCTGTAAGCGGAGACACTATAACTTGGGCCAAACTCAAGATCACGTTGCATTTCAGCGACCCGCCGATTTCTCCCGATCCGGTGTTCACCTACATCTTTGAACACGACGAGACCTCGAATAATCGACCTTTTTGTTTTCTTTGTGAGTATCGCCCGTGTGAACGTCCCTGTCCGGACCGGGTGAGCTTCCCCGATGCCTACGCCGAGGAGAGCTACCGCATCGGCGACAAGCTTTATACCCTCGTGATCCTGGGCTTCAAGGACAGCTATCCGGGCGGAACCACGGTCGATGAGTTCATCACCCAAGAGCAGGAGAACAACCGCGCGTACCTTGTAGGGATGATGACCTCCGTCCTTGTCCCCGAGCCTCAGATCCGGGTGGTGGAAAAGTACGTGTCCCCCGACGGCGATACTTGGTACGAAGCGGACGAGCCCCCCGGTCCGGAGATCGTCGCAGGCACCACCGTCTACTGGAAATACGTGATCCAGAACACGGGGAACGTCACCCTCACCGATATCACGGTCTACGACGATCAACTGGGGGAGGTGGGAACCCTCGATTCCCTGGACCCCGGCGAGGCGGCCACCTTCTATGCCGAAGACACCGCCCAATTGGGCCAATACGTCAACGTAGCTACCGTAGAGGGTTATTACGAAGGCGCAAGGTACGCCGACGACGAGGGCGACCTCAGCTATTACAAGGGCGTTGCCCCCGATTGCGCCAACTATACCGTTACTTATTTGGGCAAAACCGAGTCTGATGAGAACACGACCTTCAGCTACGAGGTATCCGTGGATGACGATCCCGCCCTCAGCCACTGGGTCCTGGAGCTCTCGGCTTGCATCACGGAGGATCAGGTTGTAGATGCCGGACCGGGCACGTGGGAGTTCGGGAAGGACCCCACCACCGGTCTCTGGGGCATCAAGTTCGAGACGGAAATAGAGCCCGGCGAGTCCGTCGAGTTCTACTTCACCTTGGAGGGCAAGTGGCACGAGGGGTCCACTCAAGCGGCGATTAAGGCCGGCCCCTCGGTTTGTTACAAGGACACGGAAGGCCCCGTCTGCAACAACCCACCCGTGGCGGTGGACGACGAGGCCTCTACGGAAACTAACACCCCGGTGGACATAGACGTGCTGGATAATGACTATGATCCGGATGGCGATGATCTTACAATCGTCTCCACCACCGATCCCGAGCATGGTTCGGTCACCAACAACGGCACCGACGTCACCTACACCCCGGACGAGGATTGGTGTGGGACCGACACGTTCGAGTACACCATAACCGACGGCTACGGCGGCACCGATACCGCCACGGTGACGGTGGACGTGGCTTGCGCTCCCTGTATCGAATTGGAGAAGGAAGGTCCGGAGGAAGCGTGCGTCGGCGATACGATCACCTACACCTATACCGTCCGGAACTGCGGTAACATCGTCCTCCACGGCGGTGCCCACGTCTACGATCCCTTGATCAATCCCGACGGAGATCATGAGATCTGGAGCGGAATCCTTCAGCCAGGGGATGAAGTGGAGTTTACTAAGACCTACACCATCAAACCCGACGATCCCGACCCACTGGAGAATCACGCGTGGGCCATCGGTCATCCCCCGGGATATGACTCCGTGAGGGACGACGCCACCTGGAGTGTGGACTTAAACCATCCCCCCGCTCCCCAGGACGACGAGGCTATGGTGGAATCCGGGGGATATGTAGACATCGATGTCCTGGCCAACGACACCGATCCGGACGATGATGAGCTGACGATAACTTCGCTGGGGGATCCAAGTCACGGCACCGTTTCCCTGAATACCGACGGCACGGTGAGGTATACGCCCGAGGAGGGCTTCACCGGAGAGGATTCCTTCACCTACGAAGTGAGCGATGGGGTCTGTAGTTCCGCTTCCGCAACGGTGTACGTGACGGTGGTGGACGGGTACGTGGAGATCACCCCGTCCGAGGCCACCAACGAGGTGGGCGAGGAGCACACGTTCACCATCACGGCCCATGCGCTCGGGGCGGCGCCGGACTCTTGGGACCTCTCCTACGAGCTATCCTCGGAGCCGGACTACAAATCGCTTTCCGGGCCTGAAATCTCCGATGATGGGATGACCGCCACCTGGGAACTCACCATCCGGAACGATACACCGGGGACGTTTGAGGTTTCCGCCACGGTGACTATGGGGTTCGGGGAGCTGGAGATCACCCGTGCCACCGACGGGAACGGCCAGAACTCCGACCCTGCACAAAAGACATACATCCAAGTGCGGCTTGAGCTGGAGCCCGAGGAGGCCTCCAACCAGGTGGGCAAAGCCCACACCTTCACCGCCACCTTGGAGTACACCACCGACGGGACCACCTGGTCGCCCCTTTCCGGGGAGACGGTCGCCTTCTCCTGGAGCGG